>JAGQRB010000303.1 GCA_020425925.1 Planctomycetota bacterium | reverse complement strand
CAGCAAGGCGACGGGCTTCCCGATCGCGAAGATCGCGGCGCGCCTCGCGGTCGGCTACACGCTCGACGAGCTCGACAACGACATCACGAAGATCACCAAGGCGTGCTTCGAGCCGACGATCGATTACTGCGTCGTCAAGTTCCCGCGCTGGGCGTTCGAGAAGTTCCCGACCGCCGACTCGGTGCTGACCACGCAGATGAAGTCGGTCGGCGAGGTGATGGCGATCGGCGGCACGTTCAAGGAAGCGCTGCAGAAGGCGTTGCGCGGCCTCGAGACCGGCCGCAACGGCTTCGGCAACGTCCCGGGCCAACCGCACTGCGAGCCGGCCGACTGCAATGCCGAGGCGATCCGACCACACCTCGCGACGCCGCGCGCCGACCGCATCGACTGGGTCCGCACCGCGATGGTCTGCGGCATGACCAACGAGGAGATCTTCGACTACACCAAGATCGACCCCTGGTTCCTCGATCAGCTGCGCGAGCTCGTCGACCACGAGCAGGAGCTCGTCGCCGCGGCGGCGGTGGGCCTCGGCGGCTTCGACGCGGAGCTGATGCGCCGCAGCAAGGTCCTCGGCTTCAGCGACCGCCAGATCGCGGCCGCCTGCCCCGGCGGCGAGGTCGACGAGTGGGACGTGCGCGAGCACCGCAAGAAGCTCGGCGTCGTGCCGGTCTACAAGCGGGTCGACACCTGTGCCGCCGAGTACCCGAGCCAGACGCCGTACCTCTACTCGACCTACGGTGGCAGCGAGGACGAGGTCGAGTGCGACGAGCAGAAGCAACGTGTCATCGTGCTCGGCGGCGGCCCCAACCGCATCGGCCAGGGCATCGAGTTCGACTACTGCTGTGTGCACGCCGCAATGGCGCTGCGCGAGCTCGGGTTCGAGGCCGTGATGGTCAACAGCAACCCCGAGACGGTCTCGACCGACTTCGACACCTCCGACATCCTGTTCTTCGAGCCACTGACGCACGAGGACGTGATGAACGTCGTCGAGCGCATCGCTCCACGCGGGATCATCGTGCAGTTCGGCGGCCAGACCCCGCTGAACCTCGCGCGCGGCCTGCACGACCACGGCGCGCCGCTGGTCGGCACCGGCGTCGAGCGCATCGAGGAGGCCGAGGACCGCGAGCTGTTCAGCAAGCTGATCCACCGCATCGGCATCGACCAGCCGCCCAACGGCATGGCGACGACCGCCGAGGAGGCGATCGCCGTGGCGGCGCGCATCGGTTACCCGGTGCTGGTGCGCCCGAGCTTCGTGCTCGGCGGCCGCGCGATGGAGATCGTCTACGACCAGGCGGCGCTCGAGAGCTACATGCAGCAGAACCGCATGTTCTCGGAGGAGCGCCCGCTGCTGGTCGACAAGTTCCTCGACGGCGCGATCGAGGTCGACGTCGACGCGATCGCGGACGGCGAGAACGTCGCGATCGGCGGCATCATGGAGCACATCGAGGAGGCCGGCATCCACTCGGGTGACTCGAGCTGCTCGCTGCCGCCCTACACGCTGTCGGACGGGATGATCGAGGAGATCGCCGACAAGACCCGCCGACTCGCGCGCGAACTCGAGGTCGTCGGTCTGATGAACGTGCAGTGGGCAGTGCGCGGCGCCCAGGTCTACATCATCGAGGCCAACCCGCGTGCATCCCGCACCGCACCGTTCGTCAGCAAGGCGATCGGTCGCCCGCTGGCGAAGCTCGCCGCGCGGGTGATGCTCGGCCAGACGCTCACCGAGCTCGGGGTCGAGGAGCGACTGACGCCACCGTACTTCTCGGTCAAGGCACCGGTGTTCCCGTTCAACAAGTTCCACGGTGTCGACATCCTGCTCGGACCCGAGATGCGGTCGACGGGCGAGGTCATGGGCATCGACAAGCGCTTCGGAACCGCATTCGCGAAGGCGATGGTCGGCGCCGGCAACGAGCTGCCGCGCGAGGGCAAGGTGTTCGTCTCGGTCCGCGACGAGGACAAGCGGCTGATCGTGCCCCTGATCGCGCGACTGCACGCGCTCGGGTTCGAGATCGTCGCGACCGGCGGCACGGCACGCGTGCTCGAGAACGGCGGCATCAAGGTCGACCGGGTGTTCAAGATCCACGAGGGTCGACCGCACGTGCTCGATCTGGTCGCCAACCGCGAGGTGCGCCTGATCATCAACACGCCGGCCGGACGCCGTCAGCGCAGCGACGACCGGCTGATCCGCAGCGGTGCGGTCACGCACCGGATCCCGTGCATCACGACCCTCGCGGCGGCGTCGGCCACGATCCAGGGCCTCGAGAGCTGGCTGAAGAAGCCGCTCGCCGTGACTCCGCTCCAGGAATACCATGCCAGTGCCGACTGATTGGGAACAGACGATGCCGAACACGCCGCGTCACGACTCGAAGCTCGCCGAAGCCGTCGCCGCCCTGTGCGGCGACCACGACACCACACCACAGCAGGACCGCGCCTCGTTCCCGAGCTCGGCGCTGTGGCAGGCCGTCGCGGCGACCGGCACCGGCCTGTGGCTCGACACCGGTGACGTCGATGCCGCGCGCGCGCTGTGGACGCGCGAGATGAGCGCGCTGACGACCAACAACTCGCTGCTCAACAAGGAAGTCCAGAAGGGCATCTACGACCAGCTCGTGCCGGGCGCCGCGGCGCGCGTGCGCGAGATCGAACCCGGCATCGCGGCCGACCGGCTGGTACTCGAACTCGCGTTCGTGCTCAACGCGGTCCACGGCCTGAAGCTGGTGCGAACGTTCGATGCCGACGTCAGCGTCGAACTGCACACCGACATCAGCCACGACGCCGAGGCGAGCTACCAGTACGGCAAGCGTTTCCACGCGATCTGCCCGGACCGCTTCATCGTCAAGGTGCCGCTCACCCCCGCCGGCCTGCTCGCCGCGCGCCGGTTGCACGACGACGGTGTGCGCCTCAACTTCACACTCGGATTCTCGGCGCGCCAGAACTGGCTGATCGCGGCGGTCGCGCGACCGACCTGGTGCAACGTGTTCATGGGCCGGATCAACGCCTTCCTCGGCGACAACGGCCTCGGCGACGGCAAGAACGCCGGTGAGAAGGCGACGCTCGCGAGCCAACGCTGCCTGCGTAAGCTGAAGGCCGAGAAGGGCATCGACGTGCGTCAGATCGGCGCGTCGATCCGCAACGGCGAGCAGATCGCGGACCTGATCGGGCTGGACGTGATGACGATGCCGACCGCGGCGGCGAAGGGCTTCGTCGATCTCGGCCTCGAACCGGCAGGCATCGCGGACCGCACCGGCGACGACCCTGCGGTCGCCTTCGGCAGCGCGGATGTCGCCGGCGATCACCTCGAGTGCTTCTGGCAGACGACGCCCGAGTTCGGCAAGGCCGTCGACGCGGTCGCCGCGCTCGATGCGAAGACCGCGAGCGCGGCCGACGTCGTCAGCGCGCTCACGGCGCACGGCGCCGGCGACCTGTTCCCGGCGTTCGATGCCGGCGAAGCGGCGCGCGTCGCGAAGGACGGCAAGATCCCGGTCCACGCCCCGTGGGTCGAGCGTGTGCGCGCCGGCACGGCCAGCTGGGACGGGATGCTCTCGGCCGCGGCCCTGGCAAGCTTCGCCGCCGACCAGCAGGCTCTCGACGACCGGATCCGCAAACAGATCGGCTAGCGGCCCCGGAGCGGACGGAAATCGAGCGGGAACTCGGGCCGGGTTCCTGCATTCCAGACGGGCACGACTGAGCCGCTTCGGCCGCGCCCCGTTGGGACTACCGTAGAGCTTCGCTTCTCGACCGCTCGAGATCCGCCCATGAACCACCGTCCGCACCGCGCTTTCGCGGTCCTCGCAGTCTCCGCTTTCGCCGCCCCCACGATGGCCCAAGGCACCCCGATCGGTTTCCCCGAGACCTACGCCCTGGCACCCGACCGTGCCGCCGCAGTCGGCACCCTGATCCCCGGCACCGAGGAGTGGTACTACTACACGTGCCGCCTGCTGCTCGATGCCCGCGACTTCGCCGGCGTCCGGGCCCAGCTCGAACCGTGGATCAAGCGCCACGGCCGCACCGAACGCGTGGTGGAGATCGAGAGTCGAGAGGCGCTGCTCGGATTCGACGACGATCCGGAGCGCACCTGGCGCTACGTGCGGCAGCAGCTCGGCCTCACCTGGACCCACCAGCGCGAGACCGCCGGCGAACGCTCCGATCTGCCGACCGAACTCGACCAGTCCCTGCTGTCGCCGGTGCGGCTGACCCAGCGCGCGCTGCGGGAGAGTCCGGGCACCGTCAACGGTTTCGAGGATCGCGCGCTCGCGCCCCTGCTCGGGTCCGCCCTCGACCCCGCCCAGCTGCACAGCCTGCTGCAGCGACTCGATCGGCCCGATGTCGACAACCTGCCCGCGCTGATCGTCCGCGATCTCGCCCAGCAGCACAGCCGCGGCTTCGGCTCGCTGCCGATCCACGGCATGCTGCGGCTGCCCCAGCTCGAGGAGTGCATCGGCCTCCGCCCCGAGTTGCTGAACCAGCCCGAGTTCGTCAACGCCTACCTCGTGCGGCTGCAGCCGCGCACCGACACGACCTGGCAGAGCGACCCGACCGCGCTGGCGGAACAACTGCAGCGGCTGTGGCAGTTCGCCCAGCGCCTCGCGCCGGCGCACAACTCGCTCAAGGCACACGTGCTCTACCATTGGCTGCAGCTCGACCTCGCGCGCGGCGCCGTCGACAAGGAGCGCTTCCTGACCTACATCCGGCTGCCGCGGACGCAGGGCTACGTCGCCGCCGACTTCCTGCAGCGCCACCGCGGTCAGCCGACGCTGGTCGACTGCAACCGGACCTTCCCCACCGACCTGCCGCCGATCGGCGACGACACCGCGCTGGTGCGCGCCTGCCTCGAGCAGTTCTTCGCGACCGAGGACGGCTACCGCGCCTACGCCGAGTACCTCGACGAACGCTGGCTGAAAGCGGTGCTCGCCGAGACCAAGATCCTGCTCGGCCAGGGCGACATGGAGCGCTGGTACTCGTTGCTAGACAACCCGCGCCTGCTCGAGCAGATCGAGCAACGCGTCGAGATCACGTTCGCACCGACGCAGCCGACCCACTACGACGCGACCGATCCGGTAGCGCTCGCGGTCGACGTCAAGAACGTGCCGACGCTGGTGCTGAAGGTCTTCGTGATCGACAGCTACCGCTATCTCGTCGAGCGGCAGCGCGACGTCGACGCGACGATCGAGCTCGACGGCCTGGTCGCGAACTACGAGAAGACCTTCGAGTACGACGAGCCGCCGCTGCGCCGAGTCCGCCGCACCTTCGACCTGCCGATGCTCGCGGAGCCCGGCACCTACGTCGTCGAGCTGGTGGGCAACGGCATCAGCAGCCGCGCCGTGGTGCACAAGGGCACCCTGCGCCACGTCGAGCGCACCGCGGCAGCCGGCCAGCTGTTCCGGATCTACGACGAGCAGGGCGGGCTGCAGAAGAACGCGCTGCTTTGGTTCGGCGGCAAGGAATACGCGGCCGACGGCGACGGCGACATCCTGGTGCCGTTCTCGACCGATCCCGGCGCCAAGAAGGCCGTGGTCCGCGTCGGCAATCGCTCGGCGCTGATCCGCTTCGAGCACCGCGCCGAGACCTTCGCGCTGACCGCGGAGGCGCACGTCGCCCGTGAAGAGCTGATCGCCGGACAGACGGCCGAGCTCGCGTTGCGCCCGCGACTCTGGCTCGACGGCCACCGCGTCGCGATCGGTCTGCTGCAAGACCCGGTCCTGACGGTCACCGCGGTCGACATCGACGGCACGCGACGCAGCACCGAGGTACGCGAACCGAAGCTGATCGACGACCGCGAGTTCGTCCACCCGTTCAGCGTGCCGGAGCGACTGCAGCGGCTCGAGGTCGGGCTGCGCGGCCGGGTCCGCGACCTCAACGGGAACGACGTCACGCTGGCGACCGATCACGTGTCGTTCGCGGTGAACGGGATCGACATCACCGCCGAGACGGTTGCCGCGATGCTCGTGCCGCTCGGCGATGGCTACGCCGTCGAGGTCCGCGGCAAGAACGGGGAAGTCGTCGCATCGCAGCCCTGCCAGCTGCGACTCAAACACCGCGACTACAAGCGCACCGTCGACGTCGCGCTGCAGACCGATGCCAGCGGGCGGATCGCGCTCGGCCCGCTGACCGACATCGACCGGGTCCAGGTCGATGTCGTCGGCGGCACCGGCAGCGGCTTCTCGCTCCGCGGCGCCCGCTCGACCGTACCGGCCGTTCTCCATGGCCGCGCCGGCGAGACCCTGCGCCTGCCCTATCTCGGGCACAGCTCGACCGTCGAGCGCGCCGAGTTCTCGCTGCTCGCGCACGACACCGATCTGTTCTCGCACCTCGCGTTGGCCAGCGGCTTCCTCGAGCTTCGCGACCTGCCCCCCGGCGGCGACTACGAGCTGCGACTGCACGAGACCGGCGACGTCGTGCGCGTGCGGGTGACCGCGGGCCCGCGCGACGGCGAGTGGATCGTCGGTGAGAACCGCGTGCTGCAGGCGACCCGACGTGAACCGCTGAACCTGCGCTCGATCGTGGTCACCGGCGAGGACCTCCGAATCGGCGTCACGAACTTCGGCAAGGCGACGAGGGTGCACGTCCTGACGACGCGCTTCCTGCCGACCTTCGATCCGTTCGACTTCCTCCGTGGCCGCAGCGCGGCCGCACCGCGGGTGTTCTTCGCCGAGGCGGAGCCGACGACGTACCACGCCGGTCGCAAGCTCGGCGACGAGTACCGCTACATCCTCGAACGGCGCTTCGCGCCGAAGTTCGCCGGCAACATGCTGCGCCGGCCGAGCCTGCTGCTGAACCCATGGGCGCTGGATCGCGACTCCTGGAACGCCGCGGTCGGCCTCGGCGGCGGCGCCGGCGGCAGATTCGGTGGCCGAAGCGGAAGCCGTGCCGCGGCCGGTGCGGAGCCGGCATGGAACCCGGCCAACGAGGACGGCACCGGACCGGGCACGTTCGCCAACCTCGACTACCTGCCGCAGGGTGCCGTCGCGCACCTCGACCTCGTCCCCGACGAGAACGGCGTCGTCCGCCTGAAGACCGCGGATCTCGGTGACGGCCAGGTCGTGCACGTGCTCGCCATCGACGGTGACGAGGTGCTCTACGACCGGATCCTGCTCGAGGAGCGGCCGCTGCAGCCGCGCTCGCGGACCCAGGCCGCTGCCCTCGCCGCCGACGACAACTTCGTCGAGGAGAAGCGCATCGAGTTCGTCGCCGCCGGCGGCGAGGCCGTGATCGCCGACGCCCGTTCCGCCGAGGTCGAGATCTTCGATTCGCTGGCCGGGGTCTACCGGTTCATGTCGACGATGACCCGCGATCCGGAGCTGGCGAAGTTCGCGTTCGTGCTGCGGTGGCCGCAGCTCGACGACGCGGAGAAGCGTGCGCTCTACAGCGAGTACGCCTGCCACGAGCTGCACTTCTTCCTCTACCAGAAGGACCGCGCGTTCTTCGACGCGGCCGTACGCCCCTACCTCGCGAACAAGCTCGACAAGACCTTCGTCGATCACTGGCTGCTCGGCGACGACCTGCGGCGCTTCCTCGAGCCCTGGGCCTTCGCGCAGCTGAACCTGATCGAGAAGATCCTGCTGGCCCAGCGCCTCGACGGCGGCGAGCGCGCCGCGATCGCACGCGTGATCCGCGAGCAGCACGAGCTGCGACCGACCGACCGCGAACGTCTCGACGCGCTGATCACGGCCGCTCTGGGCACCAGCGATCTCGACAGCGACGACGACGGGATTGCGATCCTGCTGAGCGCCAAGCTGGCCGATCCGGCGCAGAAGCCGGCGGAGACGGCGGCGGTACCGCCCGGCGGCCCCGCGACGATGGGGCCGACCCGCAAGGCCGAGAGCCGGCGCCAGGCAGGGCGCGACCGCAGCGCCGAAGACGAAGCCGGCGCCGCGGACGCCCCGACCACCGGCTCGGACGACTTCTTCCTCGGGCGGGCACGCCATGAGATCGCCGCCGACAAGGAGCTGGTCGAGGAGGTCGCCGAACGCGGTGCGGTCGCCCAGCTCTACCGCGCGGTGCAGCCCACCAAGCTGCTCGTCGAGAGCAACTACTGGCGCCGAACGGTCGCGGACACCACGCCCGGCATCGTCGCGGCATCGACCTTCTGGGTCGACTACGCCAGCGCGGCGTCGGATCAGCCGTTCGTCTCACCGGCCTTCGTCGAGGCCAGCGGCAGCTTCCTCGAGATGATGTTCGCGCTCGCCGTGCTCGACCTGCCGTTCGAGCCAGGACAGCACGCGGTCGCGAGCGACGGCAACACCCGCACGCTGCGGGCCGCGACGCCGCTGCTGCTTGTTCGCAAGGAAGTCACCCGGGCGACCGTCGCGGACGACGAGCCGCCGCTGCTGCTCGGCGAGAACCTGTTCCGCCTCGACGAACGCTTCCAGTACGACAGCGGCGTCCAGCGCGAGAAGTTCGTCAACGACGAGTTCCTGACCTCGACCCCCTACGGTGCGCAGGTCGTCGTCTCCAACCCGACCGCGCAGCGGCGGACGGTCGACGTGCTGTTGCAGATCCCGGCCGGGGCGCTGCCGGTGCAGCGCGGCTTCTGGACGCGCAGCATCGCGGTCGACCTGTCGCCGTACGAGACCAAGCCGATCGAGTACGCGTTCTACTTCCCGGCACCGGGCGATTTCGCGCACTACCCGGCGCACGCCGCCACCAAGGGACGGCTCGTCGCCGCCGCCGAGGCGCGCACGCTGCGAGTCGTCACGACGCCGAGCCGCATCGACACCCGCTCCTGGCAGCACGTCTCGCAGCAGGGCACCGCCGCCGAAGTGCTCGATTACCTCGATGGTCACAACCTGCAGCGCATCGATCTCGCGAAGATCGCCTGGCGACTGCGCGACCGTCAGTTCTTCCTGACCGTGACCGAGCGGCTGCGCCAGCGGCACGTCTACGACGACACCGTCTGGAGCTATGCGGTGCTGCATCGCGATCCCGACGCGGCGCGCGAGTACCTGCGCCACGCCGAGTCGCTGCTGCGGCGCTGCGGTGCCGCGTTGGCGTCGACGCTGGTCGTGATCGATCCGGTCGAACGCGGCGTCTACCAGCACCTCGAACTCGATCCGCTGGTTCACGCGCGCGCCCACCGACTCGGCAGTCAGCCGGTGATCGGCAACGCCGACCTGGCACGCCAGTACCTGCAGCTGCTCGACATCCTCGGCTACCACCGCCTGCTGTCGAGCGAGGACTGGCTCGACGTCACCTACTATCTGTTGCTGCAGGACCGCGTCGAAGAGGCGCTCGCGGCGTTCGGCAGGATCGCGCCCGCCGAGCTGGCGGCGCGGATCCAGTACGACTACCTCTCGGCCTACGTCGCGTTCTTCACCGGTGACACCGAGCGCGCTCGCCGGATCGCCGAGTCGCACCGCGATCACCCGGTCGCGCACTGGCAGAAGCGGTTCGGCGAGATGCTGGCCCAGCTCGACGAGGCCGAGGGCAAGCTGCCCGCCACCGGCGATCCGCAGTCGGCCGACGCGCTGGCCGCGAAGGCCCCGGCGATCGAGCTCGCGCTCGAGGGCCGCACGGCTCACATCGCGCACCGCAATCTCGACCGCTGCGAGGTGCGCTACTACGAACTCGACGTCGAGTTCGCATTCTCGGCGCAGCCGTTCGCGAGCACGAGCGGTACGGCGGCGGCCTACGTGCAGCCGAACCTGCGCGAGGTCCACGAGCTGCCGGCCGACAAGGACGGGATCGCGTTCGAGCTGCCGGGTCAGTTCCGCAACAAGAACGTGCTCGTCGAGGTGCGCGCCGGCGGCCTGGTCCGCTCGCAGACGTTCTTCGCGAACACGCTCGATGTGCGCTTCCTCGAGTCGTACGGGCAGGTCGCGGTGAGCGATCCGCGCCAGCAGCGCCCGCTGCCGAAGACCTACGTCAAGGTCTTCGCGCGACTGCCGAACGGCCAGGTCCGGTTCCACAAGGACGGCTACACCGACCTGCGCGGACGCTTCGACTATGCGTCGGTGTCGGACGACCCCAACGCGGGCGCGGAGCGCTACGCGGTACTCGTGCTCGACGAGCAACTCGGCGCGGTCATCCGCGACGTTGCACCGCCCGCGCGCTGAGGCGCGGGCGGGCAGGCGGAATCAGCTGCCGGAACCGTCCGGCGGCGGACCGCTGCTGCCGCCGTTGTTGGGCGGACCCTTGCTCTTGTTCTTGTTCATGCGAGGCCGACCGGCCTTGGTGCCGCAGCCCTTTCATTCACCCGGCAGGGGCAGCCCCTGCAGGTCCTCGATCTCGAGGCGGGCGAGGCGGACCGCGGCCTCGAGGTCCTGCTGGCGCTCGGACTTCTCGGCCGGGGTCGCGGCCTGCTCGGCGAGCAGGCGGAAGTTCTGTCGCGCGGCCTCGATCTCCGGTTCCCACTCCTCGCGGGTCAGGCCCTCGAGGCGCATCAGCCAGGTGCGGAAGAACTGTGCCCGACCGAGCGAACGACGCGCCTCGGCGAGCAGCTCCGGATCGGCATCGGCGTCGGCGGTGAGGTGGTCGACCATCGCCACGAGCTCGTCGCGCGCCTCGCTCAGACCGCGCTGCTGCATGCGCGACTTGTTCAGCTCGAGGCGAACCCGGTCGGCGAGCGCGTCCTGCCCCTCGGGCAGCTCGGCGAGCGCGGACTCGTAGTCACCGATCGCGCTGCGCCAGTCGCCGTGAACCGCCGAATCGTGCGCCCGCGCGAGCAGCTCGTCGCACTTCTCGAGCGCGAGCCGATCCTGGCCCGGCCCTTCGTGATAGGCCCATGCGCCGATCGGCAACATGAGCCACCCGACTAGCAAGATACTTCGCATCCGGTCGTTCTCCGCTTCGTGGATTCTCCGCTGAGT
>JAGQRB010000302.1 GCA_020425925.1 Planctomycetota bacterium | reverse complement strand
CGCGCGGTCGAAGCGATCACGCCCGGCCAGGCGGCGGTGTTCTACGCCGGCGAACAGGTGCTCGGCGGCGGCTGGATCGACTGACCCGGCTCCGGCAACCGCTCCGTCGGCCCCGGCTTGCGGTGAACGGCAACCGTCGCGGTGCCGCCGCCGCGCCCGGATGCCGTCGCCGGCTGCGTTGCCTGCCCTCGGTCAGGTGATAGCGTTGTTTGCGCCCGGCTCCCGGCCACGGTTCGAAAGGCACCCAATGCACATCAAGACTCTGGTCCTCGCGGCCGTCGCCCTCGGCGGCACCGCGGTCGCGCAGTGCGGATCCAACCAGCTGACCACCCCGCCGAACTTCATCTCGGACAACGGCGGCGCGGTCGGCGGCGCGGTCTACTTCACGCTCGACGTGCTGAACCCCGGCGGCATCCGGATCTGCGGCATCGACGTCAACACGTCGACCACCGGCGCCGCGATTCGCGCCGGGGTCTACCTGCATCAGTCGATCACCGACGTCAACCAGCTGACGACGCTGAACGAGACCGACTGGTGTGTGCTGGGGCGGCTCGACGGCACCGCCAACGGCGTCGGCGTGCCGTCGCCGTGCACGGTCGTGAACGCCACCCAGTCGATCGACCTGCCGGCGGGCCAGCACCTGCTAGCGATCGGCAACGGCAACATCGACCACGACTACACCAACGGCACCGGCCTCAACCAGGTCGTCGCCGACGCCAACCTGCGCTTCACCGGCGGCAAGGCCGCGAACGCGATCTTCGCCGGTCCGCTCTACAGCCCGCGGATCGCGAACCTGCGGTTGCACTACGACGTCGGTGCGCCGTCGCGGTCGCCGTGCGGCGTCGAATCGAGCAGCAGCTCGGTCGGCACGTCGTGCGCGGGCGGCGCGGTCACGCTCTGCGAGCAGTTCGACTTCGGCAACCCCTGGGACCTCAGCGACGAGATCGCCAACCCGATGCGGACCTCCGACGTCCTGATCACCGCGGCGGCCGGCGCCGTCACCGTGACCAACGTCCCGGGCGGCACCGGGATCGTGCCGCCGATCGCGCCCGATCTCGGGCTCGGCGACGACGAGACCACGGGGCTGATCCCGCTCGGCTTCGAGCTCAGCGCGTTCGGGGTCTGCGCCGATGCGATCGCCGTCGACAGCAACGGCTGCGTCTGGCTCGGCATCGTCGGCATCAGCGAGTTCGACGAGTCGCTCACCGGCTTCGAGTCGCAGGGCGCCCGGGTCGCGGTCTGTTGGAACGACTTCCGCAGTCAGAGCGGCGGCGGCCCGTTCGGCTCGATCCACGTCGATCAGACCGCGACCGAGACGCTGGTGACCTGGAACGGTGTCGAGATCTGGGGCACCAACGTGCCGGTCACGTTCCAGTGCTCGATCCGGGTCAACGCGATCACCTGCCGCTACCTCGCGGCCTCGGCGTTCGAGGACAGCGCGCTGGTCGGTTTCCACAACGGCTTCGCCACGACCGGGACGACCAGCTACGACATCACCGCCGGCCCCGTGATGGCGACCGGTGGCGTCGGCCTGACGCTCGCCTGCCCGCAGAACCCGACGCTCGGCGGCGCGATGGTGCTCGAGCTCGACGGTGTGCCCACCGGCGGGATCGCCGCGGTGCTCGCGACGATCGGTTCGGCGGGCGTCGGCGTGCCGCTGCCGCAGCCGCTGTTCGCGGCCGGCTGCACGGCCCACGTGCCGCAGAACGCCGCCAGTCTCGGCGTGATCCTCGGCGGCATGCCCTGCAACACCTACGGCTTCACGATCCCGATCCCGAACACGGCGAGCTTCGCCGGGCTACCGTTCGCGGCGCAGGGCGTCGGGCTCGACGTCGTCGGCAACGTGTTCGTGACGTCGAACGCGATCGACGCGCTGACCGGCAACTTCTGATCGTCGCCGGCACGAGCCCAGATTCCGCGGGAGACCCCGCCGGTACGCGGTACGGACCGACTCCGGCCGACTCAGGGCCGCTGGCGGGGGCTCAGACGCTGTCCTTGAGCGTCGCCCCGGGGCGGAACCCGACCGTCCGCGATGCCTTGATCTCCATTGGCTGGTTGGTCTGCGGATTGCGGCCCATGCGGGCCTTGCGGTCCTTCACCGAAAAGGTGCCGAAGCCGACGATCTGGACCTCCTGGTCCTTCTTCAGTCCGTTCTGGATGGAGGTGAGCAGCGCGTTGACGGCGCGCTCCGCGTGCGCCTTGCTGCAGTCGTTGCCGATGTTCCTCTGCACCTCTTCGATGAGCTCTGCCTTGTTCATGTTCGCTCCTGAAACGCTCGTTCTCGCCCGGGCACGCTCGAAAATGCGGCCTCCTGCGGCCAACCGCGGCCGTGGGCAACGCGAAATGCTACGGTCGCGATTCCGCCGTTGCCACGGCGTGAACGCCTGAATCCGGCCTGGGGAGCCGGTTTCCGCCCGAGCGGGCCCGGTCGGACCGGCCGGTGGGGGGCGATGGCGGGTGGGCGGCCTCGAGGCCGGCTCAAGCCGGGGCACGGTTCTGGTCGATGGCATCGACGCCGGGAGCCGGGTGCTCCTGCACCCCCGACCAATCACGAGGACAAGCCAATGCGGACCGCGGCTTTCGCTGCCACTCTCCTGCTCACACTCACGGCCTGCTCGACCACCGAGACCAAGGTCGAGAGCCCGTTCGAATCGCCCAACGATCTGATGGCCGTCGAGATCTCGCGGCGCATCGAGCAGATTCCTTACCTGCATCGCGAGGAGCTGCTCGAGAACCTGCTGTGGCTCGGCCAGACCGGCGAGCAGACGATCCCGGCGCTGCTCGAGGCGCTGCGCCACGACAACGCCAAGGTGCGGAGCTCGGCGGCCTGGGTGCTCGGCCGCATCGGCGACCGCCGGACGATCCCGCAGCTGCGGACCGCGGCGAAGGACCGCGAGGAGACCGTGCGCCTCGAGAGTGCCCGCACGCTCGTCCTGCTCGGCGACCTCGACCAGGCGCCGTCCCTGATCGAAGGTCTCGACAGCGATCGCAAGGAGGTCCGCTACCTCTGCCACGAGGCGCTCAAGACCGCGACCGGCCACGATTTCGGCTACGATCACCTCGCCGTGAACCAGACCGAGGTGCGCGGCGCGGTGCTGAAGTGGCGGCAGTGGTGGAGCGAGTACTCCGGTGATCAGCGCTTCACCGCGAGCTATCAGCAGCGCTACGGCCTGATGCCGAACGGCAGCGCGGCCCAGCCGGCGAGCCCGGCCGGTGAGGTCCAGCCGCGGCCGATGGGCGACGCCAACATGGCGCCGAACTCGATGCCCCAAGGCTCGATGACGCCGAACTCGATGCCCCAAAACTCGATGACGCCGAACTCGATGCCCCAGAACTCGATGCCGCAGAACGGCACCGAGACCGGCATGCCCGGCAACCAGACGCCGGGCAACGCTGGCAGCCAGGCGACCCCGCGCCGCGCGGTGCCGATCATCCCCGTCCCGAGCGAGCAGGCGAACGAGCAGGCCACCGGCCAGCCCAACGAGCAGCACGAGGGCCAGGCGATGCCGCCGGCCGGCGAGCGGCCGGCGCCGAACGAGATGCCGGTGCCGGTGCCGGTGCTCGAGATCGAGAATCCGGCTCCGAAGAACGGCGCCGCCGGCCAGGCGCAGCCGCACGGCAACGGCGGCAACTGACCGCCCGCGCCGCCGGCGCGCCCGGTGGCACCGACCCGTTCGGTGCGACCCGGCGCCGCGCCCGCGCCCCCGGGGTTCCTTGCCCCGGCACGATGACGTATCCTGTCGTGGACCCCTCTCTGGTTTCACGAAACCCATCGTTGCAAGGAATCCCGCCGATGCGCCGAGCCCAGTCCGGCTTCACCCTCATCGAGCTGATGATCGTCATCGCGATCATCGGCCTGCTCGCGGCAGTGCTGCTGCCCAACATCCTCGGCGCCCAGGACGCGAGCTACGCGATCGGCGACCAGGCCAACCTGCGCCGCCAGTTCGAGTGGCTCGAGACCTACAAGCGCAAGCACAACGGCGCGCTGCCGATGAAGGGCGGCTACAAGTTCGCGCTCGAGACCTGGACGTCGAAGATCTACGACCACACGCCGGAGAACTACGACCGGTTCTTCACGCCGGGTCCGGGTCGCGACCAGGACCCGAACTACCAGGAAGGCTACAAGATGGTCCGCAACAACGAGGACCCGTGGCCGAACCTCGATGGCACGACCTCGCAGAGCATCCACTACTGCGGTCGCGCCAAGGACAAGATGCGCAACGTCGAGCAGAGCACGAACGAGGCCTGGATGGCGAACGACAACGAGGGCATCTGGTCGCTGCGTGACGGCACGGTGAACGTGTTGTTCTGCGGTGGCGCGGTGCGCACCTGGAGCTACCAGCAGCTGCAGGAGCAGTACGGGGTCGGCGACTTCGATCCCAACAACCCGGTGCAGACCTGGGGCGAGAACTCGCCGATCGAGGCCTGCCGAGCGCTCGATAATTGAGGCAGCGCGCGCGGAGCGCGCGCTGACTCAATCATCGAGCCGTCT
>JAGQRB010000301.1 GCA_020425925.1 Planctomycetota bacterium | reverse complement strand
GTTGCCGACGAGGATGGTGACGACCTGGGGCCAGGTCCGGGCGTGGGCCGACAGCAGGGCGCGGAGGGCCGAGTACCACAGGAACGGCAGCACCCCGAGCGCCTGCAGCTGGGCATAGAGCGCGGCGTCGCCGATCAGCGCGTCGGGCTGCCCGAGCAGGGTCAGCCACAGGCCGGCGGGCAGCAGCAGCAGCGCCGTCGGGATCGAGAGCACGACGCCGAGCGCGAGCACCCGGCCGAGAATACGGGGCACCGCATCGTGGTCGCGCGCACCGACGGCTTGCGAGAGCAGCGGATCGGCCGCGGTCTGCACCCCGAAGGCGAACATCACGACGGCCCAGCCGAGCGTGTTGCCGAGCGCCATCGCCGGCAGCGAGCTCGGGGTGTGCCTGCCGAGCAGCGCGACGTCGACGAAGTTCAGCGCCGTCATGCCGAACTGCACGAGCGCGATCGGCCCCGCGAGTCGGGCGAGCTGCCGCAGTTCGTCGGCGAGCGAGCGGCTCGGAACCTGGCTCGCGTCGACTTCGCCCGCGGCCGGAGGGGCGGTTGTGCCCGGATCGGAATCGGACTCGGTCTTCACCCGCGGATCGGCGTTTTCATCACCTGTGGAAAACACTGTGGAGTCCTTCGGGACCTCGCTTCAGTTCGCGGCTTCGGGTGTGGACACTGTTGGGAATCCACCGCTCGTGTGGATGCTTTTGTGGAATCGCCCCGACGCGAGGCAAGTGCCGGCGATGCAGCGAGCGGGTCCGGTGCGGGCCCGGCGGGAGGTCAGTTTTCCCGGGCAGCCATCGGCGCCGAGGCGGCGTCGGGCTCCGGCCCGACCGCGGGCCCCACGACCCTGCCGGCCAGCATCCGCTCGACCAGCCGGACACGCTCCTGCATCGAGAGCGACTCGACCGGCACGTACGGCACGTCGAACAGCTCGAGCAGCAGCTTGACCATGCCGTCGATGCGCAGCACCTCCTCCCATGCCAATCCGGCACGAACGCCGTCGGCGACGACCAGCTCGCGGTGTGGTCGCAAGAAGAACACGATCCCGCCCTTGACCCACTGCATGTACTCCTTGAGCCGCGGGTCGCGGAAGATCTCGCCCAGGATGGTGGAGTGGTGCGCGGCGTAGGCGAGATTGCAGAACGCGCGGTCGCTGACGAACGGGCCGCGGGTCTTGTGCTCGGCCTCGATCTGGCGGCCGAAGACCTCGCGCTGGTAGCGGTTGACGAGATCGATGTCGGTGCGGAGGCGGTCGAGCTGCGCCTCCATCTCGGCCAGCACGCTGCGCGCGACCTCGGCGATCATCGGCAGGCCGTAGCGATCGCGCACCCAGCGCGCCAGCGTCGTCTTGCCGGTCGCGTGGGCGCCGACCATGTAGACCCGCAGCGGCGCCGTCGGCGGTGCGGCGGGGCCGGTCGGGACGGGCGCGGAGCGATGCGGCAGCATGACCGGGAGCCTAGCGATCCGCCGCCGCGGTGCCACCGTCGAGGTTGGCGAGCCGAATCCGCCGGGGCTCGCCGTGCGGATCAGTCGCCGAGCGCGCCGCCACCGGCAGCGTCGGCGGCCGCGAGCACGATGCGCGCGCGCGCCGAGACCGACGGTTCGGTGAACACGCGCTCCAGCACTTCCGGCGGCGCGTCGAGCGTCTGCACCAGCAGATCGGCGAGCAGGTCGGGGGCGGTCGACGGCGGCAGAGGCAGCGGGCCCTTGATGCGGGCCTTCGCGGCCGCGTGCAGACGCAGCGTCAGCGCCTCGGCCTCGGCTGCGGCCGGCTGCTCCTCGACGAAGCGCTGCAGCTGCAC
>JAGQRB010000300.1 GCA_020425925.1 Planctomycetota bacterium | reverse complement strand
GACGCTGCCCGGACTCGGCATCACCTCGGTCGCGTTGTCGCCTTCGCCGCTGAACCTGGCCGGCGGCATCGCCGCGCTCGCCAAGCCGGGGCGCGCAAAGAACGGTGAGCCGCAGGGCCGCATCGCCGACCGCGAACTGCACCTGCAGCTGTCGCTGAGCCGTGCGGCACGCGACCAGCAGCGCGCCCCGACTTCGCTGATCGGCGCGCTCGACATGCTCCGCACCGCGTTCACCGACGCGCGGCAGGGCATCCAGGGCGGCCCGGAGATCGCGATCCTCAACCAGGTGATCGGCGGCTCGCGCCGCGTCTTCGCGTTCGCCGACACCTACACCGAGCTGTCGGGAGTGCTCGACCTCGCGCAGGAGTTCGGCTTCGAGCCGGTGATCGTCGGCGGCATCGAGGCGGCCAAGGTGCTGCCGCGCCTGATCGCCCAGAAGGCCGCGATCGTGCTGCCGACGTTGTCGCCCGAGCAGCGGCTCGCCGAGCTCGAGCTGCCGGCGGCGCTGGCACAGGCCGGCGTGCCGTTCTGTTTCGGCGGCGATCCGCGGCAGCTCCGGCTGTCGGCCGCGCTCGCGGTGCGACACGGCCTCGATCGCGACGTCGCGCTGCAGGCGCTGACCCGCACACCGGCGCTGCTGCTCGGCCTCGAAGACGGGGTCGGCTCGCTGCGGCGCGGCCGCGCCGCCGACTTCGCGGTCTGGCGCGGACACCCGCTCGACCTCTCGAGCTCGCACCTCGCCACTTTCGTCGACGGCCGGCAGCTCGCCGGCGACTCGGCCGCCAACGACACGTCAGGAGAACGCTGATGCGCTGCCCACCCTTCCCCCCCGCCCTGATGCTCGGACTCGCGCTCGCCGCCGTCCCGGCCGCGGCGCAGGACCAGATCACGGCCTACACCGGCGCCCGCATCCTGCCGGCCGGCGCGCCGGCGATCGAGAACGGCGTGCTCGTAGTCGGCGGCGGCAAGATCCAGGCGATCGGTTCGGCCTCGATCCCGATCCCGACCGGCGCGGTCACCGTCGACTGCGCCGGCCAGACGATCACACCCGGGCTGATCGACGCGTCGTTCCAGATCGACGCGAGCTACACCGACCTCAACGAGCAGAGCGAGGAGGTCACGCCGCAGATGCGCGCGCTCGACTGCCTCGACCCCGAGGACCCGGCGTTCGTGCGCGCGCGCGAGGCCGGCGTCACCGCGGTGCACGTGATGCCCGGCACCCGCAACGTGATCTCGGGCCTCGGCTGCGTCGTCAAGACCGCCGGCCAGAGTCCCACGTCGATGGTGCTGGCGCGCGACGTCAGTTTGAGGCTGGTCATGGGCAGCGAACCGTCGATCGGCAATCGCGCGATCCGCGGCGGCAGCCCCGACTCGATCTACTACCGCCGCCCGACGACGCGCATGGGCGTGGTCTGGGCCGCGCGCGAGGCGTTCTACGCCGCCAAGGAAGAGCTCTCGCTCGGCAATGCGCCGCCGCAGCCGGATCCCGGCATCGAGGTGCTGAAGCGCGTGCTGCAGGGTCAGCTCAAGGCCTACACCACGGCCCGCAGCGAGCAGGACATCCGCACCGCGCTGCGCCTCGCCGGTGAGTTCGGCTACGAGACCGTGATCGACGACGCGCAGGACGCGCACTACCTCATCGACGAGCTCGCCGGCGCCAAGGTCACCGTGCTGCTCGGCGCCCCGAGCGCCGAACGCGTCGCCGGCACCGCCGGCGGCGACGGCGCCGACCCGCGCGGCGCGACCGCGCCGCTGCTCGCCGAGAAGAGCGTGCCGTTCGTGATCACCACCGGCACCAACCCGGAAGCCCTCGATCTGGTGCGCGAGGCGATGTTCGCCGCGCGCAACGGCATCGCGCCGGCGCAGGCGCTCGACGCCGTGACCATCCTGCCCGCCCGCCTGCTCGGCATCGACGGCCGCGTCGGCAGCCTCGCCGTCGGCAAGGACGCCGACTTCGTCATCTGGTCCACCGACCCACTCAACCCCGCCGCCACTGCCGTAGCGGTCCACATCGACGGCCAGGCCGTCCAGTCCTCACGATGAAGTCCCAACTGCAGCACAGCCTCCTCGTCGCCGCGAGCGCGACGCTCCTCCTGGCCGCGGCCACGGGCCAGGACCTGGTCGCGGTCAAGGCCAAGAAGCTGTTCACGATCAGCGGCCCGGTCCGCGAGGACTGCGTCGTCCTGATCGAGAACGGTCGCATCAAGCAGATCGAGAAGTCCGACGCGATCGAGATCCCCTGGGCCGCGAAGGTGATCGACGCCAGCGACAAGACCGTGATGCCGACCTGGGTCATCGCGCACGGCACCGGCGGCATGCGCGGCGGCAACGAGAGCATGCAGAACGTGCCGTGGCTGTCGGTCGCCGATGCGATCGACCCGGCCTCGACCTACTTCGAGGACGCGCTGCGCAACGGCGTCGGCACGATCCACGTGATGCCGGGCAACAACACGCTGCTCGGTGGCTCGGGCATGGTGGTCAAGCCGTTCGGCCGCACCATCGAGGACATGACGGTCGCGGCCAACACCGGCATCAAGATGTCGCTGCTGAACCAACGCGGCAGCCGGCTGCAGCAGATCCGGCAGCTGCGCCGGGCGCTCGCCGATGTGCGCGAGTACATCGCCGACTTCGACCGCCGCAAGGCCGAGTTCGAGAAGGAGCAGGCCGCCGGCGCGATCCCGGCCGACAAGAAGTGGACCGAGGAGTACGACCGCACCAAGAAGGCCGCCGCCGATCTGGTGCAGAAGAAGGCCAAGGGCTGGCTGTTCGTGCCGAGCGGCGCCGAGGTGCCCGAGGCGCTGCGGCTCGCCGCCGAGCTCGACCTGCAGATCGTTCTCGGCCGCGACATCGACGAAGCCGCGGCGCGGCTCGCGCGCTTCGACCAGACCGTGATCCTCGACGACACGATCGAGTACCGCGAGACCGACGAGGAGACCAAGCAGCAGAACAAGATCTGCACCGCGAAGCTGCTCGCCGACGCCGGCGTGCCGTTCGCGCTGACGCTCGGCGAGAACGGTCCGACCAGCTACCCGTGGTGGCAGCTCGGCACCTGCATCCGGAACGGCCTGAGCCCGCGGCAGGCGCTCGAGGCGCTGACCGTGGTGCCGGCGCGCGTGCTCGGCCTCGAGGGTCAGGTCGGCACCGCCGAGGTCGGCAAGCTCGCCAACCTGCAAGTGCTCACCGGCGACCCGTTCGAGGCCACGACCTGGGTCGAGACCGTGCTGCTCGAGGGCACCGTGGTCTACGAGCGCAGCAAGGACCCGCGGCTGCAGTACCTGTTCGGCGAGGAGCACGACAAGGCCGCGAAGGCCGGCGGCCCCGACGACGAGGAGAAGCCGGCGGCCCAGGACGGCGACCAGAAGGCCGGCGCGAAGAAGGACGACGAGAAGAAGCGATGACGAGGTCCAACTTCGCATGCGCGGCGCTCGCCGCGCTCGTGCTGGGCGGCATGGCCGCCGCGCAGGACCGCGCCGTCCGCTGCGGCACGCTGTTCGTGGGCAGCGGCAGCGACGAGTCCGTGCTGCGCGACGTCTGGCTGGTGATCGCCGACGGCAAGATCCAGAGCATCGGCAAGACCGCGCCGCCCGCGGGCGTGCCCGTGGTCGACGCCAGCGACAAGGTCGTGATGCCGGGCATCGTCGCGGTCGACAGCGATCTCAGCGGCGCCGCCGACTCCGAGTACCAGGTCACGCCCGACGCACTCGCGATCGACGCGTTCGACTTCGAGCGCAAGTTGCGCGAGCAGCTCGAGGGCGGCGTCACGACCGTCTACCTGTCGCCGGGTCGCGCCCGGCTGGTCTCGGGTCAGGGCGCGGTGGTCAAGACCGCCGGCGACGATCTCGTCGCGCGCGTGCTCGCCGACCGCGCCAGCCTGCGCATCGACTTCGGCGACAGCGCCGTGCGGGCGCCGCGCGTGTTCGAGCCGAACCCGTTCCCGACCAGCGACGAGCCGCTGCAGCCGTCACGGATCCAGACGCCGACGGCGCGGATCTCGCTGCTGCCCGAGCTGCGCGCGCTGTTCGCCGAAGCCGCGACGCTCGGTGACGCGCCCGGCGGCGAAGGGCTCGCCGAGGACCGCTACGACGCCAGCGCGCTGCGCGAGGTCGCGGCCCGGAAGCTCGCGATGCGCGCCGCGGCGACCCGTTCGTACGACATCCGCAACGCGCTCGAGCTGCAGCGCGAGCTCGGCTGCCGCATGGTGCTCGAGGATCCGCAGCAGATCGCCCCGCTGGCCGCGACCGCGGCGGCGCAGAAGGTCGCTGCGACGTTCCGCGTGCCGCTGCGCTTCGGCCTGCCGAACCCGGGCGGCGAGGATCGCCAGCAGGAGACGCTCGAGCCCGAGCCCGATGCCCCCGCCAAGGCCGCGGCCGCCGGCATGCTCGTCGGGCTGTGCCCGGCCGCCGGCGTGCCGGCGCGCGACTACCTGATGGCGGTCGCGCTCGCGGTCCACGCCGGGCTGCCGCGCCAGGCCGCGCTCGACGCGATCGGCCGCAGCGCAGCCGCGATCCTCGGGGTCGAGGACCGCGTCGGCACGCTCGCCGCCGGCCGCGACGCCGACTTCGTGATCCTGAGCGGCGACCCGCTCGCGATCGGCACGATGGTCGAGTCGACCTGGATCGACGGCGAACGCGTGTTCGAGCGCGAGTCGAAGCCGACCCGCGCCGTGCTCGCGGTGCGCTGCGGCCGCATCCTCGATGCGACCGGCGTGGTCTACCGCGACGGCGTGCTGCTGGCGCAGGACGGCCGCATCAAGGGCGTCGGCGAAGAGCTCGCGATCCCGTACGGGGCCGAGGTCATCGACCTGCCGGACGGCGTGATGACGCCCGGCTTCGTCGACGCGTTCTCGCACCTCGGCCTCGCCGGCGACGGCATGCCGGTGCCGCCGGGTGCACCGAACCAGCGCCTCGACGAGGCCGTCGACCACGCCGATCCGATGTTCGCGCCGGCCCTTGCCGAAGGTCTCACGACCGTGCTGGTGTCGGGCAAGGACCGCGGCCCGGTCAGCGGTCGGGTCGCGGCGCTGAAGACCGGTGCCGCCGATCACCGCGCGATGGTGGTCAGCAAGATCGCCGGGCTGCGGGTCGTGCACGACGCGATCGGCCCCGATGCGATCAAGCCGCTGCGCGATCAGATCGCGGCCGGCAAGGCCTACGTCAAGAAGTGGCAGGACTACGAGAAGGCGCTCGCCGAGTGGGAGAGCGGCAAGGCCAAGGCCGAGGACAAGGCCGAGACCGCCAACGACAAGGCCGACGAGAAGGCCACCGAGGGCAAGCCGGACGAGCCCGCGCCGGCCGCGGTCGACCCGGTCACCGGCACCTGGGAGGCCGAGATCGACATCCGCGGCCAGATCCGGATCAAGGTCACGATGAACCTCGTGCACCGGGCCGGCAAGGTCACCGGCAACGTCACGATCGGCTTCGGCAACCAGGAGATGCCGGCTCGCGACATCACCGTGGGCACGTTCGACAAGGGCAAGCTCACGCTCGAGTTCGAGGGCCGTCGCGACGGCGCCGAGGCCAAGGTCGAGGCGACGGTGACCGGCGAGACGATGACCGGCAAGCTCGGCCTCGGCCGCATGGGCGACCAGGACTTCACCGCCAAGCGCACCAGCAAGGCGGCACCCAAGACGGCGCCGCCGGCGGTCGCAGCCGGCAAGCCGAAGGACGAGGACAAGCCCAAGCCGCCGCCGGTCGACGACAACCTCGAGCCGATGCGCGCCGTGCTCGGCAAGCAGGCCGCGCTCGTGGTCGCGTGCAAACGCGCCACCGCGATCACCGACGTGATCGAGCTGCTCGAGAAGGAGGAGGTGCCCTACGTGCTCGACGGCGCCGACGATCTCGTCGACGACGGCGAGCTCGCGCGCGACAAGCGGCCGCCGGTGATCGTCGGCCCGGTCGTGGTCGAAGAGGACGACGACGGCGAGTTGATCGACACTCCGGCGGTGCTCGCCGACCGCGGCCTGCCGGTGCTGTTCGGCAGCGGCGAGTGCGCCGGCGCGCGCTACCTGCCGCTGCACGCGGCGTACGCGGTGCGCTACGGCCTCAGCCCGGCCGATGCGCTGAAGGCGCTGACGATCTGGCCGGCGCGGGCGTTCAAGCTCGACGGCCGCATCGGCTCGCTCGAGAAGGGCAAGGACGCCGACTTCACGGTGTTCTCGGGCAACCCGTTCGAACCGCAGAGCCGCGTGCTGCTGGTCGTCTGCAACGGCAAGGTCGTGGTCGACAACCGGAGCAAACAATGAAGCGAGTGACCCACACCGCGCTCGGCGCGCTGCTCCTGACCGGAGCCGCCGCGGCCCAGGAAGCGTCGCAGTTCGAGGTCTGGCATCCGCGCCGGCCGGCGAACGAAGCCGACTACGTGGTCGCGAAGTGGGGCCCGCGCGCGCTGCCGAGCCCGGGCTACGCGTTCCGCGCCGCCAAGGTGCTGCCTATCACTGCGCCGCCGATCCTCGACGGGATCGTCGTGACGCGCAACGGCACGATCGAGGCGATCGGCCCGGCCGCGACCACCAAGGTGCCCGAGGGCTACGAGCGCATCGACTGCGGCGACGCGATCCTGCTGCCCGGATTCGTCGAGATGCACTGTCACATCGCGAGCGAGAGCTTCGATCTCAACGACACGGTGCACGCGACGAACCCCGAGTTCCGCACGCTCGATCTGATCACGATGGAGCACGATCAGATCCGCACGGCCCGCGCCGGCGGCGTCAGCACCGCGCTCTACATCCCCGGCTCGGGCTCGAACATGGGCGGCTTCGGCACGCTGACCAAGACCTGGGGCCGCAACCCGGACGAGGCGCTGGTGCGCTTCCCCGGCTGCCTCAAGATCGCGCAGGCCGGCAATCCCGAGCGCGGCGCCGGCGATCTCGGCAGCGGCATGCTCGGCATGAGCGACGGCATCCGCCAGACGCTGCTGCGCGGCAAGGCCTACCTCGACCAGACCCTCGCGGCCGATCGCGGCGCGGGCGACCGCCCGCAGTTCGACCCGACGCTCGAGCTCGTCAGCGGTCTGTTCCGCCACGAGTACCCGGTCGCGGTGCACACGCAGATCTACCAGGTCGTGCTCGAGACCCTGCGCGAGCTGCGCCTCGAGCTCGGGCTCTGGACCGTCGTGGTGCACGGCACGTTCGACGGCTACCGCCTGAGCGAGGACCTCGCGAAGGCCGGCGTGCCGGTCGCGAACGGGCCGCGCCAATACCACTTCGACCGCGCCACCGGCGAGTTCCAGGGCCTCGCCGCCAACTGGGCGCTCGGCGGCCAGCACGGCTGGCGCGATCCGGTCGCCGGCCTCGGCCGCGACGGCATCAGCATCAACACCGACGCCCCGGTCGTGCCCGAGGAGCAGCTGCCGCTGCAGGCGGCGATGGCCGTCAGGCTCGGGCTGCCGCACGAATGGGCGCTGCGCGGCCTGACGATCAACGCCGCGCGGATGGCCGGCATCGACCACCGCGTCGGCTCGCTGACCGTCGGCAAGGACGCCGACCTCGCGATCTGGAGCGGCGATCCGCTCGATCCGCGGTCGCACGTCGACCTGATGGTCGTCAACGGCACGATCTGCTACCGCCGCGACCAGAAGCGACCGGTCTGGTAGCCCGATGTTCCGCCGCGCGCGCCAAGTCCTGACATTCGCCGCCGGCCTGCTGCCGGGCGCGGCCGGCCTCGCGCAAGCTGGCGGCGGCGCCGAACCGGCAGCCGCCGCGCCGGTCACGGCACACCTCGCCGCCCGGCTCTTGCCGGCCGACGGCCCGCCGATCGACGGCGCGGTGCTCGTCGAACGGGGCGGTCGAATCGTCGCCCTCGGCCCGCGCCGCACCACCGCAATCCCGGCGGGAGCGACCGTCGTCGATCACGGCGAGTCGTGGCTGTCCCCCGGCTTCGTCGACCTGCACCACCACGTCAGCAGCGGCGGCGGCGACATCAACGACATGGTGCTGCCGATCAACGCCGAGCTGCGCACGCTCGACACCGTCAAGCCGAGCTCCGAGCTCATTCGGCGGACGGTCGCGGGCGGCGTCACGACGACGCTGTTCATCCCGGGCTCGGGCACCAACATCAGCGGCTTCGGGGTGCTGCTCAAGATGCGCGCGGGCGCACCGCTCGCCGACATGGTGATCCGCGACCTCGGCGCGATGAAGGTGGCGCAGGGCTTCAATCCGGAGCGCTACAGCGGCGATCTCGGCCAGACCCGCATGGGCAGCAGCGAGCTGTTGACGCAGGTGCTCGAGAAGGGCCGCGACTACGCCGCGGCATGGCGCGCGTCCGCCGCCGGCACCGGCGCGCAGCCGAAGTTCGATCCGGCGCTCGAGCAGCTCCGCAAGGTGTTCGACGGCGAGGTGCCGGTGCTGATCCACACCGCCGGGGCGCGCGACTGTGTCGCGACCGCGCGCATGTTCCAGGGCGTGTTCGACCTGCACATGATCCTGTCGCACGGCTGCTTCGACGGCTGGCTCGCCGCCGACGCGCTGGCGCAGTGGCAGACGCCGCTGAACCTCGGCCCGCGCATGTACCAGTTCGACCGTTACGGCCACATGCAGGGCATGTGCCAGGCCTACTGGGATGCCGGATGCCGGAACATCTCGATCAATACCGACGCGCCGGTCGTCGCTCCCGAGGAGCTGCAGGTGCAGGCCGCGATGGCAATCCGCCTCGGGTTGCCCTACGAGGCCGCGCTGCGTGCGGTCACGATCGTGCCGGCACGGCAGATCGGCATCGGCGAGCGCACCGGTTCGCTCGCGGTCGGCAAGGACGCCGACTTCCAGATCACGGCCGGGGATCCGCTCGATCCCAGATTCGGCCCCGAGAAGGTCTACATCGAAGGAACCCTGATCCACCGCCGCGGAGACAGCCGATGAGCAAGCCTCGCCAGTGTCTGCTACCGATTCTCGCGCTCGCGGCCGCCGCCGCGGCCACCGCGCAGGACAAGCGTCCCGTCGCGTTCACCAACGCGCGCCTCGTGACGATCGCGGGTCCGACCATCGAGGGCGGCACACTCGTCGTGCGAGACGGCAAGATCGTCGCCGTCGGCAAGGACGCGACCGTGCCGGCCGGCGCCCGCGTCGTCGACGCCACCGGCAAGACCATCATGCCGGGCCTCGTCGACGCCCATTCGAGCGCCGGTCTGCAGCAGGAACAGAGACCCGGTCCGATCGAGCGCACGGGCCGGCGCGGCCGCGGCCGCTCGCAGTTCGTGCCGAGATCGTCCGGCGGCAACGCCAAGAACGCGGCCGCGACGCGCGTCGTCGACGGGCTCTACGCGCGCCAGAAGGTGTTCGGTGAGCTGCTCGACGCCGGCATCACCTCGCTCGCGCTGACGCCGCCGGGCAGCGCGTTCCCGGGCCTCGGCGCGGTGCTGGCGCCGGACGGCAAGACGCTCGCCGGGCTGACCGCCGACCCCGAGGCGTTCGTGCAGATCCGCATGGAGCGCGACGCGCAGACCAAGAAGCTGCTGAAGGAGAACTTCGAGAAGGCGCAGAAGCTCGTCGAGGAGCGCAAGAAGCCGGCCGAGAAACCGGCGGAGAAGCCGGCCGACAAGCCCGCGGAGAAGCCGACCGAGAAGCCGGCGAACGAACCGCCGAAGCCGGAGCCGACGCCCGATCCGAAGCCGGAACCGGAGCCCAAGCCGCAGCCGACGCCGCCGAAGCCCGAGGCCGAGAAGGCGCCGCCGAGCGCCGCACCGAAGCCGCGCGGCGGGGCCAGGAAGGACCCGAACCTCGAGGTGCTCGCCGACCTGCTCGAAGGCAAGCGGCGCGCGCTGCTGCAGATCGACTCGGCGGCGGACCTGGTGCACTGGCAGGCCACCGTGCCGGAGTCCACGAAGTTCCCGCGCGCCGTCGTGGTGACCAACCACAACCCCTACGAGGGTACGTTCGACATGGTGGTCGACCAGATCCGACAGCTCGAGTGCACCGTGCTGCTGCCGACCAGCATGACGACGAAGGGCCGCTCGCGCAGCCTCGTGCATCCGGCGAAGACACTGCACGACGCCGGCCTCGAGGTCGGGTTCGTGCTGCCCGAGGGGTCGCACGGCGCCGACAACCTGTTCTACGCGCTCATGGAGCTGGTGCGCTGCGGTCTGCCGGCCGACGTCGCGCTGCGCGGCGTCACGCTGGTGCCGGCGAAGGCGCTCGGCATCGACGCGAGCGTCGGTTCGCTCGAGGTCGGCAAGGACGCCAACCTGATCCTGCTGTCGGGCGACCCGCTGTCGCCCGCGAGCGCGATCGAATCGGTCTGGTTCCACGGCCGCGCCGTCGAGCGCCAGAACCCGTAGCCGGCAGCGACTAGCACGAAGGAACGAGAACGATGCGAATCCAGCTCCTCCTCGCCGCGACGATCACGCTCGCGGCGGTCACCGAACTGCCGGGCCAGGGCCGCGGCCGGCGCGGCCGCATGCGACCGCCGACCGAGGCGGCGCCGCCGCCCGCCGAAGCGCCGTCGGAGAAGGTCGACGACGGGCCGAAGGAATACACCGCGATCGTCGGCGGCGACGTCTATCTCGGCACCGGCCAGCGCCTGACCGGGGCCACCGTGCTGATCGCCGACGACAAGATCGAGAAGGTCGGTCACGACCTCGAGCTGCCCGAAGGGTGCAAGCGAATCGACGCCACCGGCAAATGCGTCTCGCCCGGGTTCGTGTGCGTGATGGCCACCGGCATGGGTGCGGCGCGCAGCGCGCCCTTCAAGGACGGCAGCAACCCGTTCGATCCGCAGATCAGCCAGGGGCTCGCGGCCGGCATCACGGCGTTCCTCGCCGGCTCCAGCGGCGGCGGGAACACGCCGAGCGGCAGCAACGCGATCGCGAAGCTGGCCTTCGGCGACGTCGACGGCATGGTCGCGGCCGAGGACACCGTCGTCGGACTCAACGTGCCGCTGAGCCTCGCCGACTACAATCGCCTCGAGGAGCTCGTCGGCAAGGCGAAGGACTACCTGAAGGAGCTCGCCGCGTTCCCGGCGGCCAAGGCCAAGGATCCGAAGGCGCAGGAGCCGCGCATGCCGGGCGGCGCCGAGAAGATCGTCGGCCTGCTCAAGGGCGAGACCCGCCTGTGGGTGAGTGTCGGCGGCGGCGGCTTCGCTGCGTTCATGCGCCGGCGCGGCGGAGGTGGCGGCGGCGGCGGTGCGAACGACGTCGACGACATCCGACAGGCGCTCGCGATCAGCCGGCTGCTCGGTCAGGGCATCGTGCTCAACAACCCGATCAGCGCCTGGCTGATCCCGGACGAGATCGCCGCGACCGGATCGATGGTGGTGCTGAACCCGCGCAACCGCGTGCCGGCCGATCCCAAGGAGCCGGATACCACGGGCACCAACATCGCCACGGCGGCGATCCTCGCCGAGGCCGGGGTGCCGGTCGCCGTGACACCGCCCGGCGGCATGTTCGGCGGTGCCTCACCCGGCACGGGCGGCATCCTCGGGCAGGACCTCAACACCCCGCACGTCGACGCCGCGTTTGCCGTCCGCGGCGGGCTCGACAACCGTAAAGCCTTGCGAACAATCACTTTGGATGCCGCTCGCGCGATCGGCGCCGAGGCCCGGATCGGCTCGCTCGAGGCAGGTAAGGACGCCGACATCTTGATTCTCGACGGCGACCCGTTGCACTATGCCACCTTCGTCGAAACGGCTCTTGTGAACGGCAAGGTCGTCTACGAGAAAGCGAACGATCCCCTGTTCCGTCAGATCGAGCGATCACGCTGAGCGACAGCCACTTCCGCGGCACCTGCAACGGGTTGCGGCAGTTCGCACGCTGATCTCAAGCACCGAAAGCCTTGCATGATGAGTGTCGAAAGCTTGAAGGAAATGGACGACTTCTTCCGCAGCATGCGGCAGTCGTTCAACAGCCGTGATCTCAAGACCTATCGCTCCCACTTCTGGACCGACAAGCGCTTTCAGAACCTCGATGCCAGCGGGCGGCACGACCGCGGTTGGGGCGCCTTCGAGGAAGTCCTGGACCAGGAGTTCCGCTACCTCGATTCGGTGAAGCTCGAGCTCAAGGACATGGACTTCCAGGTCTTCGACGACCAGTTCGCGACGGCCGTCGGCACCTGGAAGCTGTCGCAGATCGACCCCGAGGGTCGCAACCACGAGCAGTCCGGCCGCTGCACCTTCTCCGTCTGCCGGATGAGCGACGACTGGAAGATCGTGGCGCAGCACTTCTCGCCGATGTCGGCCGAAGAAGCCGCCGCCGCCGAGTAGGGCTGGCACCTCCCGACAGCTGGCCCGCTCCCGACAGCTGGACCGGCGGGAAGCTCGGCCAATGGGGCGCCGTCCGTTAAGATGACCGGGCCGTGACTTCCGCAGCTCCGCCGCAACCCACCGTTCCGGCCGCCGGGCCGCACCCCGAGGAGCCCGCGCCGTTTCGGCCGCAGCACAAGATCCGGCTCGTCACCGCGACGAGCCTGTTCGACGGCCACGACGCGTCGATCCACATCTTCCGCCGGATCGCACAGGCGTCGGGCGCCGAGGTCATCCACCTGGGCCACAACCGCTCGGTGCGGGAGATCGTCGACGCCGCGATCGAAGAGGACGCGCAGGGCATCGCGGTCACCTCCTACCAGGGTGGCCACAACGAGTTCTTCCGCTACATGCACGACATGCTGGCGGAGCGCGGCGCGCC
The DNA here is from genome assembly GCA_020425925.1 of Planctomycetota bacterium. Classification (GTDB taxonomy): domain Bacteria; phylum Planctomycetota; class UBA1135; order UBA1135; family UBA2386; genus JAGQRA01. The sequence goes on along the minus strand of JAGQRB010000300.1, from coordinate 1,154 downwards.
GCACGTGCGGATCTTCGGCGGCGGCGGCGGCGTCATCCTGCCCGAGGAGATCGCGGCGCTGCAGGACTACGGCATCGCCCGGATCTACTCGCCGGACGACGGCCGCGCGCTCGGGCTGCAGGGCATGATCGACGACATGCTCGGCCGCTGCGACTTCGCGACCGCGACCGTCGACACGCCGTTGCCGGAGCTCGCGAGCGGCGACGCACGCGCCGTCGCGACCGCGATCACGCTGGTCGAGAACTTCCCCGAGCGGCACCGCCAGCAGGTACGCGCGGCGGCTGCGGCACTGACCGCGCCGGCGCCGGTGCTCGGCATCACCGGCACCGGCGGCGCCGGCAAGAGCTCGCTGATCGACGAGCTGCTGCGGCGGTTCCTGCTCGACTTCGGCGACCGCCGCGTCGCGGTGCTGTGCGTCGACCCGACCCGCAAGAAGACCGGCGGCGCGCTGCTCGGCGACCGGATCCGGATGAATGCGGCCGCCTCCGAACGCGTCTTCGTGCGGTCGATGGCGACGCGCCGCGCCAACCTCGCGCTCGCCGACGCGGTGCGCGACGCGCTCGCGGTGCTGCGCGCGGCGGGCTTCGACCTGATCGTGCTCGAGAGCAGCGGCATCGGCCAGAGCGACACCGAGATCGTCGAGCACGCCGACCTGTCGCTCTACGTGATGACGCCCGAGTTCGGTGCCCAGAGCCAGCTCGAGAAGATCGACATGCTCGACTACGCCGACGTCGTCGCGATCAACAAGTTCGATCGCCGCGGCAGCCGCGACGCGTTGCGCGACGTGCGCAAGCAGGTGCAGCGCAACCGGCAGGCGTTCGATCTGCCGGCCGAGGACATGCCGGTCTACGGCACGATGGCGGCGCAGTTCGCCGACCCGGGCACCAATCGCCTCTACAAGGCGCTCGCGCGCGCGCTCGACGGGCTCGCGCCCGGCCGATTCGCGAGCCAGGCCGAGATGACCGAGGGCGAACCGGGGACGGCGCACGTGATCCCGTCGGACCGCACGCGCTACCTCGCCGAGGTCGTCGAGAACAACCGCCGCTACGACGCCTGGGCGCGCGCCCAGAGCGAGCTCGCCGAACGCTACTACGTGCTCGAGGCGGCGGCCGCCGAGCTGCCCGCGGGCCCGGCTCGCGACGCCGTCGCCGCCG
>JAGQRB010000299.1 GCA_020425925.1 Planctomycetota bacterium | reverse complement strand
GCTGTTGTTCGGCGCCGTCGTCGGCCGGGTGACGGCCGGGCACGCCGGCGCCGTCGTGATGCTCGAACCGCTCGACACGGCGTCGGCACGCGTGCCCTTCGCACTTCGCCGCGCCACCGTCGCCGCCGACGGGTCGTTCGCGATCGAGCCCGTGCTGCCCGGAACATGGCGAGTCGCGGGCCCGGGCGGCGCGGCGGAGATCGTCGTCTCGGCTGGCAGCGCCGCGGCCTGCGAGCTGCGCTGAACGAGGTGGGCGATCTCCGGCAATAGTCCGGGGCGGGCGACGCAGAGCACTCGCCATGCCCAGCGGATCCATCGTGAGGTTCGCCGTCCCGGTCACCGCCGCTCTCGCCGCGTGTGCCACCGATCCGACGATCGCGAGCCAGGTCGACTCGGCTGCGCTGCGGGACTACGTCGCCGCCCAGCTCTCCGAACACGGCGTGCCGGGCCTGCAGGTCGCGATGGTCGCGAGTGCCGGAACGCTGAACGAGCTCGCCGCCGGCGTGCGCGTGCTCGGTGGCGAACAGCTCCAACTCGACGACCGCATGCATCTCGGGTCGTGCGGCAAAGCGATGACGTCATGGCTCGCCGCCCTGCTCGTCGAAGACGGCGCGATTCGCTGGCAGACCACCGTCGGCGATGCGCTGCCGGAACTCGCGCGAACGACTCGGGCCGAGCACCGCGAGATCACTCTCGAGGAGCTGCTCTCGCATCGCTCGTTGCTGCCGCCGTTCACCACCGCGGCCGCATGGTCACGGCTCGGCGAGCTCAGCGCGATTGAACCGCGGGCCCGCCGCCACGAGTTCGCGGCAAAGGTGCTCGCCGAGCCGGGCGTGCCGTTCTCGGCCGCGGACGTGGCCGCTGGGTTCCGCTACTCGAACGCCGGCTATGCGGTCGCCGCGGCGATGCTCGAGCGCGCGACCGGCGCCAGCTGGGAACGACTGATGGCGCAGCGTGTCTTCGACCCGCTCGGAATGGCCGCAGTCATCGGCTGGCCGGCAGCCAGCGGCCGCAACGACGAACCTCGAGGTCACCTCGCGACCGTCGACCCACCGGGACTCGAGCCCCACGATCCGAACGACGACTACCGGATCGACGCGGTGCTCGCGCCCGCCGGCGACATCAGCGTCTCGATTCGCGGTTACGCCGCCTTCCTGCGGCAACAGCTGCGCGGCCGTCGCGGCCTCGACCCGAGCCGGGACGCCGCGTTCTATCGGCACCTGCACCATGCCATCGAGTTCGGTTCCGAGTACTCGCTCGGCTGGTACTGGGTCGATCAGTTCGACGACGAGGTCAGTAGCCACACGGGCAGCGCCGACACGTTCTACTGCAGCTGCATCGTCCTGCCGGGACACGACATCGCGATCGCGGTGGTCGCGAACGCCGCCACCGACGGGGCGCGCGAGGCGGTCACCCACGTGCGCAACTTCCTGCTCCGACCGTATGTGAGCGGATCGACGCGCTGAGCCCGGGTCAGCGCGCGTCCAGCGACAGCCGCCGCTCCCAGCGGTACCAGGTCGACAGCGAGCGCCGCGCGGCGCCGCGTCGGATCGTGCAGCCGAGCGGCAGGTCGACCGCGGTGTCGCCGGGTTGGAGCACGTAGTGGCCGACGTAGGTCGCACGATCGCCGCGTGGATCGGCCATCACCGACGTCTGCACCATCGGCACCTCGGTGCGCAATCGCCCGATGTCGAAGCGCACCTCGCAGCCCGGTGAGCCGACCGCGATCACCTCGACGCGCTCGCCGATCCGGAACGGGCCGTCGTGGGTCGCCGCGAGCCCGACGACCGTGAGCTTCGGCGTCAGTGGCCCCGGCACGACACCGAGCTCGCCACCGTTCAAATCGGCAACGGCGTTGCGCGTGATCGAACGCGTGAGCTCGCGCAGATGCTCGCCACTGAGGCCGGCCAGCGGCGCGGTGACCGCCGAGACGTAGCCCGTCGGACCACCGCCGATCCCGGCGCCGAGCGACTCGGCGCGCTCGGTCTCGAACAACCGGCGGCCGCCGGCATCGACGAGCGTGAGGTGTAGTCCGACCTCGGCGAACGACTGCACTACGTAGTAGGAACGGTTCCAGCGCGTGACGTCACCGTAGAGCACCGCGTCGACGCCGAGTGCCTGCGCGATACCGGCGGCGCTCTCGGTGCTGCGTGCCGCCTCGGGCGAGACCTTCGCGTGGGCGAGCTGGGTGTCGATGTGCCATGGCTCCACGACCTCGAGACCGGTCTGCTGCAGCCAACCGACGACGTCCGCGCGCAGCAGCCCGGCCACCCGTTCGCGCGGCGGCGACGCCGAGTTGGCCGAGAGCGCGAGCACACCGCCGAGCGACTCGAGCGCGTCGCCGAGGAAGCCGGATTGTGGCGCCGTGGTGGCGAACGGCATCACCGCGATTCGAAGGCCGGCCTCACGCAGCATCGCGAACTCCGGTGCGACCTCACGCCGCACGTCGACGCCGCTACAGCCGAGCGGGACGATCGCGAGCAGGAGTGCGAGGCGACGGTTGAACGCGATCATCGTGCCCCCTCCGCCGTGGCGACCCGACCGAACGCGTCCCGGGCCCGCACGGTCACCGTCGCGCCGACATCGCCGGCCGCGAAGTCGCAGGCGCCGACGAACGCGCCCGGGCGGCCGGGGTCTTCCACCATCGGTACGCCGATGTGGCCGGGTCCGAGATCGAAGCGCAGGCTGGCACGCGGCGACGCGGTTGCCGACACCGTGACCCGCGTGCGGTCCGCGTCCGGATCGGCGCGCTGCAGCCGGACGTCGCGCACGAACGGCGCGTCGCCGATTCGCTCGTCGGCCGGTGCAGGCGGCAGCGTGTCGACGACGTCCTCGACGAACTCGTCGATCAACGCCAGCGTCGCCATCGGCGTGCCGTGCGCGGACTGCGCGCGCAGCTCGGTGAAGATCTGCCCGCTGCGCAGCACCAGCCCACCGAACCCGCCGGCGCGGTGACTCGCTCGCCACCACGGCCGCGAAGCGTCACCGCGCAGCGCGAGTTCACCGCCGAAACTGTGCCGCCGCAGCACGACCCACTGGAACGAGCTCTCGTCGATCGCCGAGCCGACGAGCACCGCATCGACGTCGAGGGCGCGGCGAACCTCGCCGATGCGCTCCGCATCGGACATGTAGTCGCTCGGGTCCCGCAGATCGCCGAGCTCGCTGAGCCGGCGATCGACCCAGGCGGACTCGGCGACCGCGTAGCCGCGCGCGGCGAGCCGCGTCTCGAACAGGGAACGGGCGCAGTCGCGTGCGAGCTGATCGGCGCTACCGGCGAACGGCAGCACCGCGATCGACTTCGGCACCGGCTGCGACGGATCGAGCGAGTGGCTCACGCCGGCGCAGGCCGCCGCGCCGGCGAGCAGGACGACCTTGAGTGCCGCGACCGTCGCGGCGGCGCCGGACGACCTCATCGCGAGCCTCCGACCCGCACGATACCCGCGAGCGCGGGCTCGATGCCGTTCGCAACGTAACGGAACTCGCCGCCTTCGTGGAAGCAGAGCGTCGCGACCGCGCCGGGAGCGATCGGCGCCGATCGCACGCCATCGACACTCGGCTCGAACCCGAGCACGGTGTCACAGTCGTTGCAGGCCGCTGCATGCACGTCCACCGTGATGGTCTGCTCTGTGCCGTTGCGGAACAGCACCGTGGAGAACGCGGGGATCGCGATGTCGGCCGTCGGCAACAGCGCATCCGCGGTCACGGTCACCGTCGCCGTGTAGCGATGGGCACGCGCGGCATCGTGCATCGCCTCGGCGTCGGGCGCACCGGCACAACCGGCGAACAGCAGGAGCAGGGTGCAATCGACGAATCGGCGCATGGTGGCATGGATACGAGCCGGCCGCCGATCGTTCCAAGCCCCACCCGAAATCGCGCCGGCGCTGGCGCCCGCCTACCACCAGGTCCCGAACACTGCGTGCCCGCCGGCGCTCACCGCCAGACCGAGCGGATTGGCGGCACCGGCATTGAGCACCGCCGCCTGGTAATAGAGCGAGGCGCCGGCGAGTGCTGGATCGGCCGGCATGACCTGGTTCCAGCTCGCGACGCCGCCACTGGCCACGAGCAGAACCGCGACCTCCGCCGAGCTCAGCTGACTGCAGCCCGCGACTCCCGGAATCGGTTGCGACACCTGATCGAGGCCGATCGCGAGGACCGGCAGCCCGCCGGTCGGCACGTTCTGCACCTCGAGCTGCCAGTTCTCACCGAGCCAGGGCGAGCTGTAGGGGTTGCGGCGAACGAGCGGCAGGCCGGCGCTGCCCGGGCAACCCGAGCCATAGGCCATGAACGACGGCGCCACCGTGTAAGCGCCGTACTCCGACGTCTCCTGCAGCGATCCACCGCGATAGCCGCCGAACGCGACCTGGAGATTGCGCGCCGAGTCGAAGACGACCTCGTGGTTGAACAGGCTCGACAGCGGCCGCAGCGGCGTCATCAGGTTCCAATCGACGCCGTCCCATTCCCAGGTGTCGACCGGGAAACCCGTACCGTAGATCCCGCCGGACATGACCGTGACGTTGCGCGCGAGGTCGTAGGCGAAGCCGAAACCGCTGCGCCGATCGGGTACGTGCGCCGGCGCCTCCTGCATCCAGGTGATGCCGTTCCAGACCCAGGTGTCCTGCTCGTAGGTGTTGTTGCCGCGGTAGCCACCGAACAGCACGCTCTGCAGATGGGCGACGTCGTAGGCCATGGCGCCATCGGCGCGTGCCGACGGGCTCGTCGCCGGCGAGGCCTGCGTCCAGGTCGAACCGTCCCATTCCCACGTGTCGCCGAGGTAGCCTCCGAGCGTGCGGTAGCCGCCGAACAGCACGACGCGCTGCCGCGCGAGGTCGCCGGCGATCATGAAGTCGGCGCGTTCGCTCGGGGATGTCGGTGGCGTGACCTGCTGCCAGTTCGTTCCGTCCCAGAGCCAGGTGTCGCGCAGGAACGGACCGACGAGGCCATAGCCGCCGAACATCAGGACCTGCGAGGTCGCGGCGTCGTAGGCCATGCCGTGCCGGTAGCGCGCCGGTGGCGTCACCGAAGTCGATGATCGCGGCGCCCAGTCGACACCGTCCCAGACCCAGGTGTCACCCAGGATGCCGGCAGAGGAGAACCCCCCGAAGACGACCGTCTGTGCGCTGGACGGGTTGGCCGCCATGCCGAGGTAGCCGCGCGGCGGCGGGCTGTGCGACGGGGCAACGAGGCTCCAGCTGACCCCGATCTGGGCCGCCGATGGCGCGACCGGCAGCAGGGCGGCGACGAGCAGGATGGGAGTCGACGACGTGAGGATGTGGCTCAAGGATGGCAACCGCTGGGACAGGTGAGTGTCGCGACCCGGTCCGATGGTTCTGAGCGTTCCTGCGTCGACGGGTCCGAGCCTACCCGTTGAGCGCGATCGCGGCCCGGAACAGCGCCTTGAAGGCCTTCACGTCGAGCTTGTCGCCGGCACCGAAGTCGATCGCCCGCCGCGCGTTGCCGTCGAGGCTCGCATTGAACAGACCGGCGGGATCGGCCAGCTTCGCGCCCTTGTGGAAGGTCACCTTGACCTTGTCCTTGTAGGTCTCGCCGGTGCAGATCAGGCCGCCGTGCGACCAACACGGCGTGCCGCGCCACTTCCACTCCTCGAGGACCTCGGGGTCGGCCGACTTGATCGCGGCGCGGATCCGGGCGAGCAGCGCACCGCGCCAGTCGTCGAGCTCCGCGATCCTGGCGTCGATCCGGTCCGAGGGGGTATCCGCCGCACTCATGCGATCCTCCCGAGCAGGTCGACGAGCTTGCCGCCCATCATGCCCCAGCCGTAGCGCGCACCACCGAAGTTGCGTTGCTGGTCGGCGCGGAAACCGGTGTGGGCGAGCGCGAGGTGCGTGCCGGTCGCCGTCTCGGTCAGCGTGAAGGTCACGACGGTGTCCATGTCACCGACGACCCAGGCGTAGCTCAACCGCCGCGGCGCGTCGACCTCGAGGACCCGACAGCTCACGATGCCGTCCCATCCGGGCTGCGGCTCCGCTTCGAAACGGAACGTGGCTCCAGGTGCGAGGTCGAGTCCGACCGCGGGCAGCAGCCACTCGGCGAGCAGCTCGGGTTCGGTGAGTGCGCGCCACACCACCGCCGGCGCGTGCGGCAGGTCGAACTCGAACGCGATGGCTTCGGTCTGGGAGGGCGGGGTCTTGTCGAAGGGACTCGTCATGGATCGATCTCACTCAGCAGCCGCTGCAGACGGCCGACCCGCTCGCTCCAGAACGCGCGGTAGTGCGCGATCCAGTCGACCAGGGGCTTCATCCCGCGCGGCTCGATGCGGTAGTAGACGCAGCGACCCTGCCGCCGACCGCTCACGAGACCGGCGCTCTTGAGCGCGGCGAGGTGCTGCGACACCGCCGGCTGCGAGATGTCGAAGCGGGCGGTGAGGTCCTTCACCGCGGCCTCGCCGGCCGCGAGCGAACCGAAGATCGCGCGGCGACTCGGATCGGCGAGCGCTTGGAAGACGCGGTCCTCGACGTCGACGTCTTCACTGGTGGCCACGGCAGCGCTCATGCCGATTTCATAAGCCCTCGCTTATGGATTGTCAAGCCGGTTCGCCGGACCGGTCGCACGCACCAGGCGCAGCCAGCCACCCCACAGGCTCGGCACCGCGGCGCGGCGGTAGAGCGCGCCGGGCGGCAGCTCTGCCATCAGCCGACGGTGTGCCGTTCGCATCGCGTGGTACGGCAGGTATGGCGCGGCGTGGTGCAACGCGTGGTACTGCAGCCCGATCGGGCAGATCACGCGGGTCAGCGGTCCGGTGCACTCGACGTTCACCGAATCCGCGACCTGCGCGAGCGCGCCGCGGCCCGCGTCCTCCTCGCGATAGAGGTGCGTCGCGCCGAGAGCGCGCAACGTGTTGAGCAGCGCCACTCCCGCCAGCACGCCCGCCCAGATCAGCACGACCGAAGCGGCGCCCGTCAACAGTGCCGCGATCAGCAGCCAGGCCCAGATCGCGCAGGCCACCTCGATCCTCGCGGCCTCGGCTGCGGCCGCCCCGCGCAGGGACGGCGCGCGGAACGGCACCCGCATCGTGAGATGGCCGAAGATCGGCAGGATCCGGCGCCGAACGACCGGAACGCACCAGGCGAGCGGCGCCAGGACCGCGAACCGCAGCACCACCGCGACCGGCATCATGCAGCCGGAGAGCAGCAGCCGAACCGCCATGCGACGGCACCGCCCGCGCAGATCCTCGTACTCGCCGTCCGCGACGGTGCCGTAGCTGTCGGCGCTGTGGTGACGTTGGTGGATCGGCTGGTAGAGCAGCAGCGGCACGAGGGTCGGGATGCCGACGAGCAGGTGCCAGACGTGGCGCACGCCGCGCAGACCGGGCTGGTGGAACAGCTCGTGGACGAACATCAGCGCGCGATAGAGCAACACCGCCGCGACGCCACCGGCCGACCAGCGCGCCGCGACGGGGCAGGCGGGACACGCCGCCAGCGCGAGCGCTCCCCAGCCGCCGAGCGCCGAGCCGGCGATATCGACGAGGAAGCGGCGCGGCGAGGCCGTCCGCAGATCGGCGGTAAGACGGCGGACGAGCACGATCTCGGCGGTCGGGTCGCGCCGGAACGCCCGGACCGGATCCGGCGCGGCATCGAGGACGGCGGCTGGCGGGTTCATGCCGTCCCCATGCCGAATGCGCGGGTTCGAAACAGCGAACCCGAGCGATTTCGGCCGCGCGCTCCCGCCCGGATCTAGAAGCCCGGCAGGCGGTAGGCGCGATAGACGAAGTACGACTCGTTGTTGCTCACGCCGTCACCGCCGATCTCGCACGCGAACACCACCTGGGGCGTCGGCTCGCTCGTGACCTCGAAGACCCGACCGTACATCCGACCGCCGGTGGCGAGCTTGCCGCCGTCGCAGACGATGACGTTGCCGGTGGCCGGCTGACGGAACGCGCTGCTGACGAAGAACGAATAGAACGACGGCTCGCTGCCGCCCGGCGGACCGCCGTAGGACCAGACCTGCTCGACCGTCCGGTTGCCGGCGTCGATACGCAGCTGGAGCGCGCGGCTGTAGGCCTCGGCGAACGGCAGCGCCGGCGTCGGCGGCACCGCGCGGCCGTTGCCATTGTCGAACAGCATCAGCGTGCCGTCGGAGAGCAGCTGCGGCGCGTGCTGGTGGTACTGCCATTCGAAGCCGGCGCCGATCGGGCTCAGCAGCAGCGTGCTCCACGGCGGATTCCAGCGCGCCGGATCGCCGGCGATCCACGCCACCTGCCCGCTGGCGCGATCGATCGCCACGACGGCGTCCTGATGGCGCAGCGACACGATCCAGCGATCGTTCCGCTCGTCGAGCGCCAGGCCGTTGGCGTGGCTCCAGTCCTTCGTCGGCGAGAGGTAGACCTCGTCCCAGAAGTTGCCGAGCGTGTCGTAGGTCATCCGGTACGGATCGAGCAGATCCAGCAGGCGGAAGCGGCGCACGACGGTCCCGTCGCGGTTCAGCTCGAGGATCTCGTCACCGATCACGTCGGCGCTCGGCTCCGTCTGGTTCGGATCGACGACGTCCGTGGGATAGTCGGTGTAGGTCCGCCTTTCGGTCCCGAGCACCGCGAAGTCCGCGCCGCTGCCGGCCGGCATCTCGAGGAACTCGTGGTGGAAGCTGTCGGTGTCGACCGCGATCGTGCCGGGGGCCGGGCCGGTCTGGCGCGAGGCGTAGTAGAGGTTGAGGACGTCGCCGAGCAGGTTGATCTCGACCATCACGCGCCACGCGCCGATCAGCATGAGGTTGCCGTTCTGCATCGGGAACACCATGACCTGGTCGTCGAGCAGCGGGGTCTGGCTGGCGTCGAAGTACCACAGCACCTCGCCGTTGGCGTCGATGATCGTCGGCACACTGCCGAGGTTGTTTGTCAGGATCGACAGCAGGCGCAGGCCGTCTTCCATGTACTGCGGCAGCGACACCTCGACGTCGATCATCGGGAACCCGACCGGCAGGTCGGGAGTCGTGAACGTGAGCGCGACCGGTGCCGCCGTTGCCTGACCGTCGACGTCGCGGACCGTGACCTCGATCGTGTGGCTGCGCCCGGCGCGCATCCCGACGACCGGGACGCGGGGGTGTGCCGTGGCGTAGTCGGGATCGGCGGTGACTTCCCAGGTGCTCTGACCGTCGCTGATCCGGAGTTCGACCCGCGTCGGGACATCGGTCTCCAGGCTCACGACCGCCACCTGCGGAACCCAGGCGTTGTTGTTCTGGGCGATTTCGACGTCGCCGACGAACTTCGGCGCGCCGACCCCGATCCCGGGAGTACGCGAGCTGCGGTGGCAGGAGGCCAGCGCGAGCGTGACAATGGAAGCGAAGAGAACAGACCGGTGGTGCATCGAGCCGTAAGGGCAGGAGGAAAGGGACGAACCCTGGATCCTACGCCATGGATCGCGCCGTGTCCGGCCCGAGAATGGCGCCGGCGGGAAGGTCCGGTGGTATCGCCGCGACGTGGTGCCCCGGGCCGGCTGTGCGCTCCGCGCAGCTCGGTTGCGTCAGCGCACGGCAGCGAGGTAGGCGGCGAGATCGGCGACGCCCTGAGCGTCGAGCCCGAGCAGCGCAGCCGGCCACATCAGCGAACGCCGCATTCGGCGCACGCCGCGGACCTTGCTGCGCGGGATCTTCTGCACGATCCCGCCGAGCGATCGCACGATCACCGGATCGCCGTGTGACAGCACGACGCCATCGACGTTGCCGTCGACGGTCTCGACGCGATGGCCTTCGAAGCCGTGCGAGATGCTCGCAGACGGCGCCACGATCGCCTCGATCACCGCGGCGCGCGCCTGCGACCGGCCGAACAGCGTCAGGTCCGGGCCGAAGTCGACCCCGGCGTCACCGATCCGATGACATTGCAGGCAGATCGCGCTCCGGAACCGGCCGCGCTCGGCGTCACCGCTGAGCTGCATGACGTCGGCGACCGCGATCTCGGCGGCGCCAGGCGGCGCCTCCGGCGTCGAGAACGGCTGGATCTCCACGGACTCGGGATCGTAGATGCCGCGCTGCTGCAGCTTCTCCCGCAGGCCGAACGCCTCCCACTCGTTGCTCATCCGGTTGAGGCACCACCACTCCGCCATCACGCCGAAGCGCCCGCCCTCGACGGCGAGCTCGAGCATCGCGTCGGCGGCGGCGGCGTCGCGCACGAACGCGAGACCGGTCAGCGCCCGTTCGCGCGCGGCGTGATCGAGATCGTGGCACCGCACGCGCGCGACGAACGCGGGCACCGCTGCCGGCGCGCCGAGACGCCAGGCCAGCCAGTCGAGCTGCGGCGACCAGGACTCGGCCGCCCCCGCCTCGGCCGCGAGCGCGGCGAAGAGCTCGGCCTCGACGCCGCCGGCGCCGATCCCGACCGCCTCGAGGTAGGCGCGATCCTCGCCGTCGAAGCCGACCGCGAGCTCGAGCAGGATCGGCAGCCGGACCTGCGGCGGCAGCCCGCGCACCGCGGTCGCGACCTCGCGCCGCACCGCCGCCGAATCGTCGCCCGCGCAGCGCCGCGCGAGTTCGGCGAGATCGCCGTCGCCGCGGCGCAGCGCCCGGAATGCCACCAGACGCCGCTGTGGATCGGCATCGTCGAGCCAGCGCGCGGCGATCGCGCGGCCCTCGTCGCCGAGTTGCGCCAGCAGGAACACGGCGCGCGCCGCGAGGTACGGGTTGTCGTGCTGCGCGAGCTCGGCGACTGCCGGCACGACCGCGGCGCCCTTGGCCCGGAGCCCGACGAAACCGATGTGCCGCACGTTGACCGCGGGGCTCTGCAGCGCGACGAGCAGGCCGGCGGTCGTCGAAGCGTCGAATTCCGGCACCCGCGACCGGAACCCGCGCGGCGCGATCCGGTAGATCGTGCCCGCGAGCGCATCGTCGAGCGTCTGGTGCCCGCCGACGCGACCGTCGAACCAGTCGGCGACGTAGATCGCGCCATCGGGCCCGACCGCGACGTCCGCGGGTCGGAACTGCGTGTGCAGCCGGCCGTCCCAGCGCCCGCCGGTGAAGTCGGAGCCGGTGAACTCGCGCTGGCGGTTCGAAGTCAGCCAATCGGTGCGCGCGAGCGTGACACCGGCGCCGCGCGGCTCCGGGTGGTAGCCGAAGACCGTGTTGCGGCCGGGCTCGCACGACAGCAGCAGCCCGCGTGCCGACTCACCGAGCGCGCCGTTCTCGTAGAACGCGACGCCGGTCGGCGAGCCACCGCCGTAGACGTCACCGGCCGGCATCGTGCCCGGATCCTCCTGGCGCCACTCGGCGACCTGCGTGGTCTGGCCCGGACGCTGATCGGCACGCCAGGCGCGCTTGCCGTCGCGCGAACAGAACCCGGCGCTGCCGCCCTCGAGGATCTGCGTGACGCGACACGCCGGCGGATCGTCGTTGTCGTTCTGGAACACGTCGCCGAACGAGGTGACCGCCTGTTCGTAGCTGTTGCGGTAGTTGTGGCCGATGATCTCGACGTTCGTGCCGTCGGGCTGCATGCGCGCCGTGAAGCCGCCGATCCAGACGTGGCCGTCGTCGCTCGGCCGCCCGGCCGAGTCGCCCGGGTTCATGTAGGCGCTGCCGATCCGGAACGTGCGGTCCGAGCGGTCGGTGAACACCGCGCCGCAGTTGCCGGCGTTCCAGTACCAGAGTCCGTCGGGGCCAGCGGTCGCGGAGTGCAGGCTGTGATCGTGGTTGCGGCCGTTGAAGCCCGTGATCAGCACCTCGCGCCGGTCGACGGCGGGATCGAAGCGCTGGTTGCGATCGACATCGGTGTAGACGATCATGTCGGGCGGCTGCGCGACCACGACCTTGTCGTCGAAGACCGCGATGCCGAGTGGCGAGACCAGGAACTCCTCCTGGACGAACACCGCACTGGTGTCGGCGCGGCCGTCACCGTCGCTGTCGGTCAACACCACGATGCGATCGCCGGCGGCACGGCGTTCGGCCTTGCCGCGATAGTTGACGCCCTCGGCGACCCAGATGCGCCCGGCGCGATCGATGTCGATGTTGGTCGGGTTGAGCAGCATCGGGCTCGTCGCCCACACCGTGATCTCGAGCCCGTCCGGCACCTCGAACGCGTCGACCGGCACGCAGCGCTCGTCGGCCGACCGGTCGCCGTCGTCCTGCGCGATCACGGCCGCGGCGAGCAGGCAGGGAAGGAACGGCGCGATGCGACGGAACATCCGGGAGACCTTAGCGAGTCCCCCGAGCGATCTCCCGGGCCATCAGTCGATCACGAACGCGACGCCTTCGGTCGACGCAGCACCGAGCGTTCCGAACGAACCGGTCGGCACGAAGAACTGCGCCGCGAACTCGCGGCCGGCGAGCGCCGGCAGGTTCGGAATCGGGATGTTCTGGTAGACGGTGCCGCCGCTGTCGGAGAACAGCAGCAGGTTGACGGCCGGATCGGCGAGCAGACTGCAACCGGGGGCGCCGTAGACCTGGAGGTCGAACGGCAGCGGCGCGTTCGCCGCCGACCAGACCGAGCGACTCGCGCCGAGGGCGAGGAGGCACGGCGCCAGCGCCGGCGCTCCGATCAGGCCGAGCGAGAACGTGGAGTTGCCGAGGCTCGGAACGCCGACGTTGTCCCAGGTCGCGAACTGCGCGATGCCGCAGCCGGCGCCGTAGGTCGTGATCGACGGGCCGGTCGCGAGGCCGACGCTGAAGTCGAGGATCGCGGTGGGACTGACGTAGATCGGCGCACTGGGCGCCAGCTCGCTCCAGAGCTCCGTGCCGTTGCTCCAGACCCGGGTGTTGTAGCGCGTGTACTCGACGGCGGTGATCGCGCCGAGCGCCGTCGGTTGCGTGCCGACCACCGTGCCCGTCGTGGGATCGACCCGCACGAGGTCGCCGGTCTGCGTGCCGATGGTGAGCTCCTGGCCGTTCGGCGTGACCGCGATCGAGATGCCGCCGGCGTACGTCCCGACGGTCCGCGACGCCCCCGACGCGAGGTCGTTCTCCTGCACCGCGCCGTTCGCGACGGTGTAGAGCAGCTGACCGGTGATCGCGACGTCGGTTGCACCCGGGATCGTGAGGCTGATCGGCGGCGTGCCGCCGGCGCTCGGCTTGAGGTAGGCCTCCACCGCGCCCGAGCTCTCGAGCGTCACGATGCGCGTCGAGCCGACCGCGACCCGCAGCGCCGGCGCCTGCGACCACGGCCCCCAGAGCGTCGTGCCGAACTGGGCGAGCGGCAGGACTTCCGAGCGCCAGGTGCCAGGCAGCGAGAACGCCGCGCCGATCCAGTAGAACCACGCGTCGGTCGAGGGATCCACCGCGACGGCCGCGACCGTCATGAAGGCGTTCTGGTCGCGCAGCGTCGTGGCGCCGCGACCGAAGGTGTCGACGAGCTTGTAGTACGGATCGAGCAGCTGCGTCGACTCGAGGACGACGGCGGCGTCGACGGGAACCTGGGCGGCGAGGGGCGATGCGATCGCCGCGGCGAGCGCGAGTTGGCGGTGGATCATGGCATTCGGGGGGTTCGCCGGCCGGGAGCGGCGGGACGCGGCGGTTCGTCGAGAAAACGCACCGTCCGGGCCCGGCCGAGCTCGCGAAAGACGCGCGAATCCGCGCGGCGGGGCGGGAACCGGTCCGCGAGACGGCGCGCGCCCTGCCATCCGTGG
>JAGQRB010000298.1 GCA_020425925.1 Planctomycetota bacterium | reverse complement strand
GCTGCGCCGGCTCGCGCGCGAGCTCGGCGTCGACGCGCGTTTTCTCGGCGCGCTGACCGACGACGACCTGCCCGGCCTGTTCACCGGTGCGCGCGCCATCGTCGTGCCGTCGCGGTACGAGGGTTTCGGCCTGGCCGCGCTCGAGGGGCTGGCGGCCGGCCGGCCGACGCTGGTCGCCGATGCCGGCGCGCTGCCCGAGGTCGTCGGCGACGCCGGCGTCGTGCTGCCTACGGATGATTCGCAGGCGTGGGCCGACGCGATCCGCGGCGCGGCGGACCCCGGCACGCAGTCGCCATCCGACCGCCGTGCCCGCGCCGCCGAGTTCACCTGGCGGCGCGCCGCGGAGCGCACGGTCGCGCTCTGGCGGCAGCTCGCTGCAACGTCTGCGCCTATCGCACCGCGTTCATGACCAGCCAGGCGATCGCGCCCATGCCGACCAGCACGAGCGCGAACACCAGCACGCGCATGCCACCGCTCATCTGACCGACATCGTCACCGAGCACGTTCTTGCTGGCAGCGTGCTTCGAGAACTGCAGCACTTTCGACTTCGACTGCACCGCTTCCGGTTCGGCGCGGCCGGCGACCTGGGGCCGGGCCGGTGCGCTGGGCTTCTTGACCTCGACGATCTCGTCGGCGAACTCGACGACGTTCTTGGGCTTGGGCGGCGGCGGCGCGGCGATCGCCGGTTCGGGAGCCGGTGTCGGTGCGGCAGCCGGTGTCGGCGCGGCTTCGCTGCCGCCGAACAGTTCGTCGTCGTCGTCGGCCGGCGGCGGCGACCGCGGTGGCTCGGGAGCGCGAGCTGGCGGCGCGGCCACGGGTGCACTGCCACCGAACAGCTCGTCGTCGTCGTCGAACGCCGCCGCGGCCGCGCCACCGCCCGCCACGGTGCCCGGCTGGGCACCCTCGCGCAGGGTGAACGTGGTGGTGCCGATCTGCAGCTCGTCGCCGGTGCGCAGCATCCGACGCTGCACCGGTTTGCCGTTGAGGAACGAGCCGTTGCTGCTGCCGAGATCCTCGACCTCGACGACGCCCGCCTCGACGAGAATCTTGGCGTGGCGGCGCGAGGCCTTGGTGTCGTCGATCACGATGTCGCAGTTGTTGCCGCGGCCGATGACGAGGCCGTCGCGCAGCTCGATCGTGCGGCCGTCGGACAGCTCGAGATAACCACTCAAAGAAGACACTCCAGGGCGCCGGCGGCGCGTGCGGGGAATCGGGAGCGGCGAAGGATAGCATCGCCGGGCCATGGCGACCGCCATCTCGGTGCAGCAACTCTCGGTCAGGTTCGGTGGTCGCCGGCCGGTGCACGCGCTCCACCCGCTCGACCTCGCCGTCGATCGCGGCCGCATCGTCGGTGTGCTCGGCCCGAACGGCTCGGGCAAGACGACGCTGCTGCGCGCGCTGGCCGGGCTGCAGCCGATCTCGGGCGGCACGGCCCGGATCCTCGACCTGCCGCCGGGTCACCCGGAGCTCCGCCGCAGATTCGCGTTCCAGCCCGAAGGCGCGCTGCCGTTCGGGGTGTTGTCGGCACCCGAGTTCCTGGCCTGGGTCGGCGCCCGCCTCGGGCTGCCCAATGCCGACGCCGACGAACGCGCGGCGCGCTGGCTCGCGCGCCTCGACCTCGAGCACGCCGGACGCCGCTGGCTGCGCACGTTCAGCACGGGCATGCAGAAGCGCCTCGCGCTCGCCGCGGCGCTGCTCGGCGACCCGGAGGTGCTGCTGCTCGACGAGCCGACCGCGGGACTCGACCCGGCGGGCAGCGCAACGGTGATCGAGATCCTGCGCGAGCGCCGTGCCGCCGGCACCACGGTGCTGATGGCGTCGCACCATCTGCTCGAGGTCGAAGAGAGCTGTGACGAGGTGATCGTGCTGCAGCGCGGCCGGGTGCGCGCGCGCGGCACGTTTGCCGAACTGCTCGGCACCGACGCCCACAAGCTCGTCGTGCGCGGGCTCGACGCCGAACGGCTCGATCGCCTCGCCGCCACCGCGCGCGAACTCGGCGGCGAGGTGGTGCGCACCGAGCCCGAACGCGAACACCTGTTCGCGCTGTTCCGCCGGCTGGCCGAGGAGCCCGACCGGTGAGCCGCGCTGCCGCCCGCGCT
>JAGQRB010000297.1 GCA_020425925.1 Planctomycetota bacterium | reverse complement strand
GGCGTCGTAGACCACCGTGCGGTCGGAGCCGTGGTTGGTGGTGTAGTTCGTCGTGATCGCGGCCCAGCCGGTCGGCGAGGTCGAGAGCTCGACGATCGCCTGCGCGAACTGGCCGCCGGCGACCGCGCCCGCGGAGTTGTCCGGGCGCCACTTCAGCTCGGTGATCAGGATCGGGAATCCGACGTTCTGATTCGTGAAGTTCAGCGCGTCGTAGACCGCCATCAGGCGGAGGCCGGGCCAGGTGCTGGCCGCCGTGCCCCAGGGGAACGCGTTCGAGCCGTTGCCCGGCGCGTTCCCGGCGCCGTTGGGGATGACGACCTGGAGCTGGGCCGATGCGGTTCGGCCGGCGAGCGCGAGGGTGACGGAGAGAGCGATGGCGGAGCGGGTGCGCATGCGGTTGGTGTGCGGCGAACGGGGTCTGCCGGCTGACGCGAGGGCGGCGTCACCGGGCGGCGACAGTATACGTCGGTCGATTCAGTCCGCGCTGAGCTCGGCCCAACGCATGCCGATCGCCGCCGGGTAGAGCTCGAACTCGGCCGCGAGCACGCGGTTGCCGAGCGTCGTCGCGGTGTCGTCGGGTCGCACCGGCACGCGCGCCTGCATCAGGATGCGGCCGTGGTCGTACTCGCCGTCGCAGAGGTGTACGGTGCAGCCGCTCTCGGTCTCACCGGCGGCGATCACGGCGGCGTGTACCCGCTCGCCGTACATGCCCTTGCCGCCGTGTCTCGGCAGCAGGGCCGGATGGATGTTGAGCACCCGGCCCTCGAAGTCGGGCACGATCGGCAACAGCCGCAGGTAGCCCGCGAGCAGCACGAGATCGACGTCGAGCTCGAACAGCCACGACCAGATCTGCGACGGCTCCTTCAGCACGCGGGTGTCGAGACCGAACTCCAGTGCCCGCTGCAGGCCGAACGCGTCGGCGCGGTCGCTGACCACGCCGGCGACCGAGGCGCAGAGTCGCCCGTCGTCGATCCGCTGCAGCATGTTCCGCAGCGTGCGCCCCGAGCCGCTGAGCAGCACGCCGAGGCGCGGACGCGGGTTGCTGCGCACGGTCAGTCCTCGCGCCGGCTCTCGACGATGCCGACGAGCAGGCTGGCCATGCGTGGTCCGGCGAGGTCGGCGGCGTCGATCATCGCTTCGATCGAGACGCGCGTCGAGGCGCCGGCGAGCAGCTGCTGGGTGACGCCGACGAGGCCGAGCACCTCGAAGCCGACGTGCACCGCCGCGATCGCTTCGGGAACGAGCGACATGCCGACGAGGTCGGCGCCGGCGCCGCGCAGGAAGCGGTATTCGGCGCGGGTCGGCAGCGTCGGCCCGGACACCGCGGCGAAGACGCCGGGTTGGCACGGAATCCCGGCCCGCGTCGCGGTCTCGCGCGCGACGTTGAGCCATTCGCGCGAGTACGGCTCGCTCATGTCCGGGAACCGTGGGCCGAGCTGATCGTCGTTCGGCCCGATCAGCGGGTGCAGGCCGGACAGGTTGATGTGGTCCTCGACGACCGCGATCGCACCCGGCTCGATCTGCTGGCACAGACTCGCGGCGCCGGCGGTGATGACGAGCAGGTCGGCGCCGAGCGCGCGCAGCAGCCGAACCGGCATCGCGAGGTCGGTCGCGGCGAGGCCCTCGTAGCCACCGAGCGGTGCATCGGCGACCGCGACCGGCACGCCCTCGAGCGAGCCGATCAGGATCGGCGACTGCATCACCCGCTCCTCGCCCTCGGGTTGCAGGTCGCCGGCGTGCACCGCGATCTTGTCCTTGAGCTGGTTGGCGACCGAGGCGTGGCCGGTGCCGAGCAGCATCGCGACGCTCGGGCGCAGGGCGGTGCGTTCCTGGACGAGGCGCGCGAGCTCGCGAGCGAGGGCGCGGTGCGACTGCGCGGGGACTGGCATGGGCGACAAGGCTACCTCACGGCAGCGCGAGCACCAGATAGCTGTGGGCGTGCTCCGTGAGCAGCTGCTCGAGATGACCCGCGGCCGCGATGTTCCGTCGCTCGGACAGCGCGCGCAGGCCGCCGACCAGGCGTTCGCCGGCCTGCAGCTCGCGGCGCAGCGCGAGCAGCCACGGTTCGCCGGCGTCCGGCAGGCGCCGCAGCAGGATCGCGAAGGCGTCGAGCGTCAGCGGGTAGCCGGCGTCGCCGGTACCGGAGTTGTCGTCGGCCGGCTGCAGCGCCGCCAGGTAGCTTGCGGCGGCCGCGGCGTGGCGCTGCAGCAGCAGCAGGGCCAGGAAGGCGTCCCGGCGGGCCTCGACCTCGGCGCTCTTGCCGGTCAGCGCGGCGGTCTGGTCGGCGAAGGCGGTCCAGTCGTCGACCGACAGCTCGGCGGCCGGCACGGCGCGTTCCTTGGTCGGTCGCGCCTTGGGGTCGACGAAGACCATGGTGCGGGCGTCGCGATCCCAGCGCGCGGTGTCGAGCGCGGTGCCGTCGTCGAACTCGTGCTGCAGCTTGCCGGCGGCG
>JAGQRB010000296.1 GCA_020425925.1 Planctomycetota bacterium | reverse complement strand
GGTGTGGGCGCGCAGCGCGGCCAGCCGGCCGACGCCGGAGATCGCGCGCGGCCCTGTCGTGGCCACCGGACAGCCATCGCCGCCGGCGCCGGTGCGACGCCGGAAGCTGCCGCCGAAGGTGGTCGGTATCGGCGCCTCGACCGGCGGGCCGCAGGCGCTGACCCGCGTGCTGCCGCGGCTGCCGGCCGCGTTCCCGTTGCCGATCCTGTTGGTCCAGCACATGCCGACGGGCTTCACCGCCTCGATGGCGGCCTCGCTCGATCGCGAGTGCGCGCTGAACGTGCGCGAGGCCCAGGACGGCGACCCGGTGCGAGCCGGCACGGTGCTGATCGCGCCTGGCGGTCTGCACATGGGCGTGGTGCAGCAGGCTGACGACGTGGTCGTGCGGCTGTCGAAGGACCCGCCCGAGCAGTCGTGTCGCCCGGCGGTCGACTATCTGTTCCGCTCGCTCTGCGAGACCTTCGGTGGCGCGACGCTGGCCGTCATCATGACCGGCATGGGGGAGGACGGCCTCGCCGGCTGCCACGCCCTGCACGCCGCCGGCGCGCGAATCCTGGCGCAGGATGCCGCCAGCTGCACGGTGTTCGGCATGCCGCGGGGACCGATCGAGGCCGGCATTGCGGACGCGATCGTGCCGCTCGAGGAACTCGCCGATCGGATCAGCGAATCTGCGGTTCTCGGAGCCCTCTCATGAAGCTACGTGACGGCGAGTTCAATCTCATCGCGACCCTGATCAAGGATCTCACCGGGGTCCACCTCGACGCGTCGAAGGGTTACCTGATCGAGAGCCGTCTCGGCCCGATCGCGGAGTCGGTCGGCTGCGCGAACCTCAACGAGCTCTACTTCAAGCTGCGCTACGACAACGACTCGCTGCTGACCCAGCGCGTCGTCGATGCCATCACGACGCACGAGACGCTGTGGTTCCGCGACGGAACCCCGTTCGAAGCACTCAAGTACAAGGCGATCCCGGAGTCGATCGACGCGCGCTCGAAGTCGGGTCGACCGCGCCAGCTGCGGATCTGGTCCGCGGCCTGCAGCACGGGCCAGGAGCCCTACGGCATCGCGATGGTGCTGCGCGAGATGATCCCGGACATCGACGACTGGGACATCCAGATCCTCGCGACCGACATCTCGAAGAGCTCGATCGAGACCGCCGAGAAGGCCGAGTACTCGACCCACGATCTCACCCGCACGCAGCGCCAGGACATGAAGCGCTGGTTCGAGGAGGTGGCCGGCGGCGCCAAGGTGAAGGAGTCGGTGCGCAAGTTCGTCCGCTTCCGCTGCCTCAACCTCGCAGGTCTGCTCGGCGGCATCGGTCCCTTCGACATCGTGATGCTGCGCAACGTGCTGATCTACTTCGACGTCCCGACCAAGAAGAAGATCCTCGAACGCGTCGCCGAGGTGATGGCGCCGCACGGCTGGCTGTTCGTCGGCGCGAGCGAGAGCCTGCTCGACACGTTCCCGCAGTGGCCCGCCGAGAGCCACTGCGGCGCCACGGTCTACCGTCCGAACGCGCGCGTCCACGCCTGAGCGCGGGCCGCCCGCCGGTTCAGACCGGCACCGAGTCGTACACCACGACCCGCTGCCACAGCTCGCGGAATCGCGCGATGAACGCCGCATGCACCGCGTCCTCGCCGCTCTGGTACCGGTCGTGCGCCGCCCGCCCCTCGAACCCGATCGCCAGCTGATAGTCCCAGCTTCCATCCACGACCTCACGCGTCGACCCCGCCGGCACCCCGACCCGACAACTCGCCACGTTCGAACTCTCCCCGAGCCCCCGCAACCCCTCGACGAACGCCGCCCGCGCCGCCTCATCCACACCCTCGCGCAACCAGAAGAACACACGGTGCAGGAACGGAGTCCCCCCCGCAGCCTACCCCAGCACTCCCCCACCGCGAGCCCGTGCTCCCGCCCCACGAGCCGCGCAGCCGGCGACCCCGCCGATTCC
>JAGQRB010000030.1 GCA_020425925.1 Planctomycetota bacterium | reverse complement strand
TCGGTGAAGATGCTCGTCGGCGACAGCGTGCTGTCGTTCACGCAGCAGGGGCCGGCGTTGACGATCGAGCTGCCGTCGATGCTGGTGCGACCCGAACTGGACACCGTCGTCGTCGTCGAGGTGCAGGGGCCGCCGGTCGTGTTCCGTGCCCCGACGATCACCTGCGGGTGGCCCGAGTTCGTGACCGGTACGACCGCGACGATCAGCGCCGGCACGGGGCTCGTCGCGCGCTACACCACCGACGGCGGCATGCCGACCGCGGACTCACCGATGGCTGACGGACCGATCGCGATCGAGACGACCTGCGAGCTTCGTGCTGCGACGTTCCGTGACGGTGATCGCGTCAGCGAGGTGGTGTCGCAGCGGTTCACCGCGGTCGCACCGTGGCCGGCCTGTGAGCCGGTGCCGAAGGCCGCCGGTCTGATGCGGGAGATCGTCGCAGGCGTCGCCTGGGAAGCGATCCCGGCCGACGCCGAGCGGCAGGTCCTCGCCGATCGGCGCGGTGCGGTGCCGACGGTGACCTGCGGCGACGCGCCCGGCGAGCACGTCGCGCAGCGTCTGAGCGGCTTTCTCGAGGTGCCGAACGACGAGCTCTACCGCTTCGCGCTGCGCAGCGACGACGGCAGCAGGCTCTGGCTCGACGGCCGGCTCGTGGTCGACAACGACGGGCTGCACGGAACGGTCGAGAAGACCGGCGCGGCCCCGCTGGCGCAGGGCCTGCACGCGATCACGGTCGTGTGGTTCAACAAGACCGGCGGCTACGAGCTCGGCCTGAAGTGGGCGACGGGCGGCGGCGCGTTGGTCGAGGTGCCGACGGCGGCGCTGCGGCACTGAACCGCAGGCGCGGCCTGACTCGCGGCTGATCCGCGGGCTCAGCGGCCGATCGTACAGCGCAGGCCGCGCGTCGTCGTGAAGCCGCTCGGCGCGCTCGGATCGAGCACGGCCGCCTGGAAGTAGAGATCGAGTCCGAAGAACGTCGGCCCCGGCGGTACGGGCAATGCGGCGGTGACGAAGCCGGTCGCGGACGTCGGCAACAGCAGCGTCGCCTGACCTGCCTGGACCAGCTGCGTGCAGTTCGCGAGCGGGATCGATGCCGCGCCGGTGGCCGCGAGCAGCGCGGCGAACGAGCTCGCTGGTGCGCCAGCGAGCTCGAGTGCGAAGCCCGGCGTGCCGATTCGCGGCCGTTCGTTGGCGGTGAGCACCGGCGCCTGCGCGGTGCAAGCGCTGCCGTACCGCGACACCGTTGCCTGGTCGGCCGACAGGTCGAAGTTCGCGCTCGCGCCGTACAGCAGCAGACCGGACGAATCCGGCCAGCCGATGGCGGTGAAGGTCAGGAGTCGCTGCCCCGACGAGCCGACCGGCACCGGCGTCCAGTCCAGGCCGTCGTACGACCACAGTTCGACCGCTCCTGTCGCGTCATAGCCGACCCGAACGACCGCACCTCGGGTGATGTCGTAGGCCACCGTGGCACCGCTCGGCGTGGGCACGTTCGGTGTAGTGATCGGGAGCCAGTCGGTGCCGTTCCACTCCCACGTGTCGTTGATCCAGGTGCTCGTCCACGGCGTGTAGCCGCCGTGCAGCACGACGGTGCCGCGCAGCGGATCGCAGACCAGACCGGCGCCGTAGCGCGTCGACAGCGTCGAGTTGAGCGCGCGCTGCTGCCATGCCGAGTTCGACCAGACCCAGGTCTCGTTCGCGAGGTTGGTCTGGCTCGGGACGCCGAACAGCACGATCTCCCCGCGCGCGATATCGAACGCCATCGAGGCGCCATCGGCGATCAGCGGTCCCTGGCTCGCGAGCTGGGTCCACGCCTGGCCGTTCCATTGCCAGAGATCCGTGAGGTCCGGGTTCGGCGCCGCGATCCCGAGCCCGCCGTAGACGAAGGCCGTAGCCGCGGTGCTGCAGCCGACGGTGAAGAACCGGGCCGGACTCGGCGGCGCGACCTGTCGTTCGGCCCAGCCCGCCGCGCGCGTCCAGGTCCAGGTCTCGCCGAGCACGGGACGGAAGACCAGCATGCCGTCGCCGTTCGGCGACCCGAAGGCGACGTCGTTGGCGAGCAGGTTGCGTGCCGGCTGCGTGCCGCTGAGCTGCTGCCAGCGCGTGCCGTCCCACGACCAGGTGTCGAACAGCACGATGCCGTCGTGGTAGCCGCCGGTGAAGACACACTCGCCGCGGTTCGGGTCGAACGCCATGAAACCGCCGACGCAGGCATCCGGCCCCGCCACACTCGGCGTTGCCGACTGCCACGCGTTGCCGTCGAACTCCCAGACGTCGTTCCGGTATGCGGAATCGAAGCCGCCGAACAGCACGGCACGCGACCGCGTGGCGTCGTACGACATGACCGCGGCGTAGCGTGCTGCTGGCGACACTGCGACCGGCACCGGTGCCCAGGTGGTGCCGTCCCATTCCCAGGTGTCGTCCACGACCGTGACCGCGTCGGTCCTGCCACCGAACAGCACGACGCGCGATCGCGCGCGGTCGTAGCAGGTGGCCGCCGAGTGCCGCGGGCTCGGGCTCGAGGTCGGCGCGGCCTGGCTCCAGACCTGCCCGTCGAAGATCCACGTTTCGTCGAGCAACGGCCCGGTGAACGAGATGCCACCGAACAGAACGACGACGCTGCGCGCTGCGTCCGACACCAGCGCGAACGCCTGGCGACCCGGCGGGCCGTTCTGCGTCAGTGTGCTCCACGAGGCACCGTCGAACGCCCTCGTCGTCAGCAACGGCGTCGCGAGGTCGCCGCCGACCAGGATCATCCGTGCGCGGGCGTCGTCGTGGACCATGCGTTGCTCGGTCTGCAGCACCGGCAGCGGGTCGATCGGCCGCGACAGCCAGCGCGAGCCGTCGAACTCTGTGGTCTCGCCGCGCCAGCCGACGGTCACGAATCGGCCGCGTGCGGGATCGAACGCTCCGGCCAGGGGTTGGCTGCGATCGACGACGCGCAGGTCCTGGCCGGGGAGCCAGAGCGTGGCGAGACCGACGACGAGAGCGACGCGCGGGGAGGGGTGGGCAGTCATGCGCTTCTGTAGCCCGGTCGGCGGGCGCGGTCACCCTGCGGGCGCGCCCGGATCGGGGCTACCGGCCCGCGGGCTTCGGGCCGATTGCGTCCGTGCCCCAGACCATGAGGTAACACTCCGCGCCCTGGATCTGGCTGAGGCCGACGAGCCGTTCGCCGCCGAGCGCGAACGCCAGTTCGGTCAGGACCTTCGGCGCGTCGTCGAGCACGATCAGCTCGGCGCCCTGCGGGTTCCAGAAGCGGACCAGGCTGTCCGTCGAGCCGGTGACGAGGCGCTGGAGATCCGGCGAGAAAACCGCCGAGTTCACGTCGACCTCGGGCGAGAGCGCGCGGAGCGCCTCGTCTGCCTCGAAGCGGTAGACCAGCGGCTGCATGCCCCAAGCCAGCGCGCCCCCCCGGAGTGCCAGGGTGTCCCAGCCGGCATCACCCGGTCGAACGACGACCTCACCGGACTCGGGTGAGATCGATCGCAGGCGGCCGTCCCGGCCGCTGAACAGGAAACACCGACTCGCCGGGTCGAACTCGACCCGATCCGCCACCGGCAGCTCGAGCTCATGGACGATCTCGAGTTCGGGAACGCTCCAGATACACACCGCGCCGCCGTGCAGCTTCGACGCGGCGAGGAATCGCCGATCGGTGTCGAGGCACATGCGACCGGTCACGAACCCCGGCTGTCGTCCTTCGGCGATGGCATCGGTCTCGCGGTCGATCGCGAGCAGTCGATCGCCGCCGACGTACAGCATCTTCGCGGTGAGCTCGCAGCCGTAGAGCCGGGCCTCGCACGCCCGCTCGTAGGCCAGTTCACAGGTCCGCGCGTCCCACACGCACACCGTGCCGTCGCGGCTCACGGCACAGAACTCGGTGCCATCACGGGCGACGGCGAGGTCGTTGGCGTGGTTGCCGGCCGACAGCTGCACGCAGAAGCGGGCGGGGCGGGCCGGCCAGATGCGTGCGCTGTCGAACGACACGGTCGCGAGCCGCGAGCCGTCGGGACTCTGGTCGAGACCGAGCGTCCCGCGGCGATGGCCGTTGTAGCGGCCGACGAGCTCGAGCGTGTGCGCCGACCACGCCGTCACCCTTCCGGTCCACCAGCCGCCGGTGCCGTAGACCGCCCTGCCGTCTGCGGAACGGTGCAGTCCCCGGATCTCGATCGTCGTCGGTACCCGTGCGACGATCTCTCCGGTCACGAGATCGACCTTGTTCAGACGGAGCCCGGTGGCGGCGTAGGCGGCCGTGCCCTCGGCGTCGAGCGCCAGCGCACGCACCCCTTCGACATCGAGGAAGACCTCGCTCAGGAGCTCCCCGTCGGCCACCCGATGCACCTCGATCCACCCTGCCATCGTGCCAAACACGAGTCGTTCGCCATCGGGGGTGAACGAGAGCCCCGCGGCGAACGGGCGCGTGCGACACAGCAGGCGCGGCGGGCGTTCGCCGTCGACGTCGAGCAGGGTCACGCTGCCGGTGTTGTCCGAGATCGCGACCGTGCGATCATCGGGAGCCATCGTCAACGCGCGGATGCCGCTGTAGTCCTCGGCCGCCGCCTGCGTGATGTCGAACAGTGCGGTCGTCTGCCAGCTGCGGGTGTCGATCGCCACGACCTGGCTGAATCGCCGCACCGTCGCGACGAGATGCTCGCGCGATCGGTCGAAACAGACGTCCTGGAACTCGCCGTCCAACGTGATCGGCTGCGCCAGCAGGGTGCCGTCGTCGCCATCGCGGACCTCGACGGTGCCGTCGAGGTAGAGCACGCAGAGCCGTCGCTCGTCGAGCCAGACGACTCCCCGGCAGCGCCGCCCGTCCGGGCACTCGATCGCGACCAGGCTCGTCTCGCATTGACCGGCGAGGTAGCGCCATTCCCAACCGCGATGACGCGGTGCGGCGTCGTCGAGGTGATGCCGCGCGTTCAGCATGTCGCCCGCCGCGAGCGCAGCGTTCGCTGCGGCAAGATGCGCGGCGTAGCCATTGATCTCGGCGGCGTCGCCGCGCTCGACGGCGGTTCGCCGCGCCGAGTCGATCTCGTCGAGCAGCCGTACGAGAACGACGAAGACGACGAGGATCGCGACGGCGATCGCCGTCGAGACGCTGACCGCCAGGCGGTGGCGCGCGACGAAGCGACGAAGCAGGTAGAGCGCCTCGGGCTCGCGCGCCGACACCGGCTCGCGCCGGCGGTAGGCCGCGATGTCGTCGATCAGGCCGGCGACCGACGCGTAGCGCTGCTCGGGATCCTTGGCCATCGCGCGCCGCACGACCCACTCGAGGTCGCCGCGCAGGACGGCGAGCAACGCCGTGGGGCTGGCGCCGCGGCTCGCGGCCGCCCGATCGAGACCGACCTCGTTCGCCTGGGCGGTGGTCGTCATGCGGCGCGGTTCGTCCTCGCGCACGACGCGCGCGACCTCGGCGATGCCCTTGCCGTCGAAGTTCTCCGCCGGGAACGGCAGGCCACCGGCGAGCAGCTCGTAGAGCAGGACCCCGAGCGCGTAGACATCGGTCCGGATGTCGACCGGCTGGCCGGCCGCCTGCTCCGGACTCATGTAGGCCGGTGTGCCGATCAACGCCCCGTCGCGCGTCGCGAGCGCGTCGACCTCGTCGGTCTCGAGTACCTTCGCGACGCCGAAGTCGATGACCTTCGCCACCGGGGTGTCACCCTCGGTCTTGACGAGGATGTTGCCGGGCTTGAGGTCGCGGTGGACGACGCCGCGCTGGTGCGCGTGCTGCACGGCGCCGCAGACCGCCAGGAACAGCTCGAGACGCGCCTCGATGTCGCGGCGATGGTGATCGCACCAGCTCGTGATCGGCTCGCCGTCGACGAACTCCATCGCGAAGAACAGCAGCCCGTCCGGCGTGCTGCCGGCATCGAGCATCTGCGCGATGTTGCGGTGCTCCATGCGCGCCAGGGTCTGGCGCTCGGTCTGGAACCGCCACTGCGAGCGTTCGTCGAATCGGCGCGGGTGCAACACCTTGAGCGCGACGACGCGGCGGACCGGCTCGAGCTGCTCGGCGCGGTAGACGACGCCGAAGCCGCCCTGTCCGAGCAGCTCGCAGATGCGGTAAGGGCCGATGTGCGATGGCGTCGGTGCCGCCGACAGCTGACGGCCGGCCCGATCGAGCAGGCCGAAACCGGCGGTCATCGAACGGAGCCGGCGGTTCAGCGCATCGCGGCAGCCGGGGTGGTCCGTGAGCAGCCGATCGAGCAGGCCGGCCTGCTCGTCCGGCGCGGCGCCGAAGAGGATCTCGTACAGGCGATCCTCGACGGCGGCCGGCAGCTCCGGCAGGTCGTCTGCGGCGTTGGCGGGCATCCTATTTCGCGTAGACTACCACCGCGTCGTGAGCGAAGACTTCGATCGACTGCAGCAGAGTGCCACGGCCGGTGACGACGGTGCGATCGATCGCATGCTGACGCAGTTCCTGCCGCGGGTGCACGCCTACGTCCGCGTCAACATGGGGCCGGGCCTGCGGCGTCACGAGGCCTCCGCCGACGTCGTGCAGTCGGTGTGCCGCGAGCTGCTCGAGGACCGCGACGGTTTCGAGTTCCGCGGTGAGGGTGCGTTCCTGAGCTGGCTGCTGACCGCGGCGATGAACAAGTTGCGGGAGCGCGCGCGCTTCTTCGGGCGCGACAAGCGCGACGCCAAACGACGGGTGCCGCTGTCGACCGCCGCGGTCTACGACGGCTTGTCGCCGAGTCAGGAGGTGATGGGGCAGGAGGAGATCGAACGCCTCGAAGCCGCGCTGCTCGAGCTGCCCGAGGACTATCGCGAGATCCTCGTGCTGGCTCGGATCGTCCGCATGCCGCACGAGGACATCGCGGCGCACCTCGGGCGCACGCTGCCGGCCGTGCGCAGCGTGCTCGGCCGGGCGGTGACCAGGCTCGGCATGATCCTCGAACGCGACGCCTGACACGGGCCTGCCGTCACGGCGCCTCGACCAGCACGTGGAACCTCGCGCCGATCGGCATCTGGTGCGAAAGCGCCTGGTGGTGGATCGCCCAGGCCTGCGTCACGCTCGAGTAGTAGACGCCGATCGGATACCGACTGGTCGCGCCGCCGTTGCCGACGACACGCGTGACGACGCACTTCGCGTTGGGGTTGCCGTCGAGCAGCGGGTGGCTGATGTGGGTCAGCGACGGCGTCGAACCGAGGTTGCCGGCCGTCACCGTGTGCGTGAACCACTGGCAGTTGGGCGACAGGTTGGCGTTGGCGACGACGACGACGAACTGTGCACCCGCGGGCATCGCGGCACCGTCGAGGTTGCGAACGAGCCAGCGACCCTGCGAGGTCGAGTAGACCAGCCCGGTTGGGTGGTCGTTCAGCGAGGTGGCGAAGACGTTGGCCGCTTGCAGGAACGCGACCGCGCCCGGATTCCCGTTCAGCGGCGGGAAGTCGATCGTGAGATCCGAGCCCGAAGAGTTGGCGGCGGTCGCTTCCGCGAGCAGGCCATCGGCACCCCGGTTGACGTGCAGGAAGTTGTAGGCAAGGCCCATCGGCAGCACGGAGGCATCGCTGTTCCAGAGCCCCCAGTAGGATCCGTTGCCGACGTTCTGGTCGTAGGCGACGTAGCTCTCGTGGTCGTTGTAGACCCCGACCGGCACACCGCCGGGGTTCCAGACCAGGGTGGAGAGGAACCAGCTCGCCGGCACGGCCGGGCTGTAGAAGCGGAGGCTGTGCTGCGGAAACGGCGAGCTGCCGAGCATGGCCTGGAGCCACTCGCTCCGCCGCAGCCAATCCACCGTGAACACGTTGAACGACGCGCCGGCCGGAATCGGGGCGGAGCCGTCGTTCACGATCCGCCAGTCGCCGACCTGGAAGAGCGGGATCCAGCTGAACCAGGCGAAGACGCGGTGGTTGTTGTAGACCCCCGGGTTGCCGGCGGGATTCCAGTTCTGCGTGACGATCGGATAGGCGACCGCGTTCTGGCTGTACTCGTGACTCCGTGAGGCGAGTCGGACCTCCGACCCGCCGGGGCTCGCGACCGTCATCGATGCGATGCTCTCGAGGTCTTCGTCGTCGACGAGCACCATGAACGCGGCCGCGCTCGGCATCGCCGAGCCGTCCTGGTTGAACACGTTCCAGTACGAGCCGTCGTACCAGACGCCGATCGGCGCCGTGTGGTAGCCGGCGAGGCCGCTGCCGCTGAGGTAGAGCTTGGTGACGTGGACCCTCGCGGCAGGCTTGCCGTCGAGCGCGGGATGACGGAAGCGCACGTAGTTGGCGAACGTGTTGCTCGGCACCGCGCGCCACTGGAAGGCCTGTGCGCGGCTGTTGGGCTGCACGACGACGAACCGTTCGCTCGTCGGCATCGGCGACATGTCCTCGTTGAAGATCGTCCAGCGGTCGCGCGCCGGATCGAACCAGACACCGATATCGGTCGGGTTGGAATCGAGACGGCGCGCCATGAAGACCGCGTCGGACACGCCGTTGAGCTCCGGCAGGTCGAGCACGGTCAGGTTGCCGAAACGGTTGCTCGACGTCGTGACGTGCTCGTCGGCCGACATCCACGGGTCGATCGCGATCCGCCCCGCGCTGCTCAGCACGACGCCGGCGGCGTTCGCGCCGGGTGCGACGAGCGCGGCCTGCGCGAACAGCGTGAGCCCGCCGGGCATGACCGGCATCGTCAGCGTGCCCTCGGCGGTCGAGCCCGCCGAGACCATCAGCACGCTGACGAGCGGGTCCGGATGGAGCAGGCAACCCGGCATGCCGTAGGCCCCGAGCGGCGTGCCGCCGGTGTCGACGAAGCCGAAGGCGAGGAACCCCGGATTGCCGACCGGGGCGTTCCAGGCAGTCAGTGAGTAGGGCAGCCCGTGGTCGAGGCGCGTGCCGACGGTCGGAAGCAGCACCGGCGCGGGCGTGCCGCAGCCGAGGTCGATCGTGTGGAACTGCGCGAGGAGCCCGGCGGCCGATGCGAGGGTGGCGACGAGCCCTGGGAGCACTCTGTGCATGAGTGGAGGAGTGCCGTGCCGCGCCGCAGTGCGCGCCGAATCCCGCAGATCGACCGCCCGTTCGGCGGAGAGCGGGCAGATCCCCTTCTCTCAGTCACTTCCGTCTCGCGAGTTGGGCGTCGGCAGCTCCGGTCGGGGTGCGGTATCCCGGCGCGGCAGGAATACGGTCGCCCGGTGGCCGGTCGAACGCGCGGACCAGAAAGGAACTGACATGCGTCACCGCCACCTGTCGTTGCTCTGCTCGACCACGTTGCTCGGGCTCGTTTCCATCGCCATGCCGCGCCAGACCGGCGGCCTCGTTGATCTGCTCGGCCAGTCGCCGGATCAGATCATCGAGCGGTTCGGTGTGCCGCGGGACGCCATCGCCTCGAGCACTGCGATCGAGTTCGTCTACGACGCGACCGGCGGCGGCGAGGGGCGGTTCACGTTCTGTGACGACGCTGCGGTGCGGGTGCCCGGCGCGGACTTCGTGCCGGCGAAGGTCTCGCCGCCGCCGGCGGACCGGGCCTACAGCGGGCAACGCGTCGCGCTCGCGGCGCTGCGGCTCGGCAACCCGGAATCGGTCCGTCACGGCACTTCGTCGACGTCGCTGCACTACCCCGACGGCACCGAAGCGACCGTCCGTCACGGCCGCGTGCTGATCCACGGCGAGCGCTGAGCGGCGCTTCGCTCTCGCCGAGACGGCGTGCTCGCGAAACTTAGCGAATCCGCGAATTGTCATCCAATTCACTGAGCGGATCCGCTAATCGTTGCGGGAGCCATGCGCCCCGCGGCCAAGAACGACGACAGCTACCAGGCCATCTTCAGCGCGCTCGCGCACTCGGCGCGGCGGCGCGTGCTGATGACCCTCAACTTCGAGGGCGGATCGATGACCGCGGGCCAGATCGCCGACCTGTTCGAACACGCCTGGCCGACCACGACGCGCCACCTGCGAGTGCTCGAGTCGGCCGGTCTGGTGCGCCAGGTGCGCGAAGGCCGGACGCGGGTCTACACGATCGACCAGCGTCGGCTCGCCCTGGCGCGCGACTGGATCGCATGGTTCTTCAAGCGCCCCTACTGACCCGACGAGCATGACCACCGAACCCGCCGATCTGCCGCAGCTGTTCCGCATCAACCTCGAAGTCGACGACATCGACGCCGCCGCGACGTTCTATGGTGCGCTGCTCGGTCAGGCCGGGCGCAGGGCACCCGGCGCGCGCTGCTACTTCACGGCCGGCAGCGTCACGCTGCAGGTCGTCGACGTTTCCGGCTCCTCGGCGCCGCACCCGGCCGCGAAGGCGCTCTACTTCACGGTGCAGGATCTCGATGCGGCGTTTGCGCGCGCGCAGGCGCTCGGATGCCTCGCGGGCGACGACGTGCACGGGGAACCGGCGGGCGCGATCTCGGTGCGGCCGTGGGGCGAACGCTCGTTCTACGCCGAGGATCCGTGGCGGAACCCGCTCTGCTTCGTCGAAGCCGGCACCGTCTACCCGGGCTGATCGCGATGGCTGCTCGGCGGGTTCCGTCCGCGAAGGCGAAGTCGGCGAAGCCGGCGAAGAGCGCCCCGAAGGGCGCGGCTCCACGCGCGCGGCAGCGCGGCGGCCGAGCGCAGCGCTTCCGCGCGACGCTGATCGCCGGTCACAAGGGCGTGATGGCGGTGATCGTGCCGTTCGATCCGCGTGCCACCTGGGCCGTCGAACCGGTGCCGCTCGATACACGCCGCGAAGGCTGGCTCGTCGCGGGTGAGCTCGAGGGCGTGGCGTTCTTCGGCTGGATCGGCCGTCGCTGGGGTCGCTACTTCACGATCATCGATCCCGAACTGCAGGCGCAGGCCGGTGTCGAGGTCGACGACGAGTGTGATGTGGTGCTGCGTCCGACGACGGACGAGCGAGCGCTGGCGAAGGCGCTCGCACAGGCGCCGCGAACGACGGCGCCCGGTCGCCGGGGCTCGGGTCACGGGGGCTCGGGTCGCAAAGGCGGCTGAAGAGCTGCGGCGTGCTCGCGGCCGGCGAGACTACGCGAGCGGCCTTGTCCGGCCGGTCGGTGCCGTTGGTCCGGCGACCGTGCCTTCGATCAGCTCGCGCAGTCGGTCGGTCAGGTCGTGGACCATCAGCTCGGCGAAATGCGGCCGGGTCTGCACGAAGAACAGGAACTGGCGGCGATCGAGACGCAGTACGAGACCGTCGGTTTCGGCGACGGCGTCGGTGACCCGAGGGCGGCCCTCGAGCACCTCGAGGTCGCCGAGCACGGCTCCGGGTCCGATGCGTTCGACGATCGTGTTGCCGGAGCGCATCACGATCTCGCCGTCCATCACGATGTACATCGTCGTGCCGGGCTGACCCCGTCGGTAGAGGTAGTCGCCGGCCGAAATGGGTTCGGCGCCGGTGCAATCGCGGAACAGTCGAACGGTGTAGGTGCGCATGTGTCTGGTCTCCCTGGGTGGCTCACGCCGGAAAGCGCGGAACACGGTCCCGAGCTGCCGCCCTCGGCGCGGCTTTTTCAGGAGCGCCATCCGGCGCCGGATTCGGACGGCGAAGGACCCGACGAGGCCGTCAAGCCTGCTGCGCCTGTGGCAGAACTCCCGGGTGGATTCGCACGGTTTTCGAACTACGGCGAGAACCGTTCGGACTGCCGTCCCATAACGGTGATGGCGTGGCCCCCGCCGCGTCGCCCTCGTCCGATGAACTACATCCTGCCACTCGCAACCCTGCTTGCGTTTTCCGTCGCAACCCAGGCCCAGCAGCCGACCTACCATGCGACGATCGATGCCGATGCCGACCCGGCACTGGCGGTTCTGCCCGGCGGTGTGCTGCTGGCAGTGCCTGGGCTGGCCGACGACTTCGAGATCGCGGGCGGCGGTCAGTTCGTCGAGCTGCCGAACGGCGATGCGCGGCTGACCGGGCGTGTCCGGAGCCGGAGCAGCCTGTTCTCCGCGTTCCTCGTCGACCTGCAGTTCTCGCAGCGCATCGTGCCCGGCGCGGCGAACTACCCGCCCTCCGGCTCGCCGAGCCTGGGGCTGCTGGCGAGCGCCTACGTGCCGGTCGGAGCGATCGACCCGGCGACGTTCCACTACTTCGCGCAGGTCGACGGTCGGCTCTACGGCACGCACGCCTACGACGGCGCGATCGTCGACGTGCAACTCGTCGGCAACGCCGCGCAACTCGGCGTCGGTGCCAACGACCGCAACGGCGAGTACGGCCTGCTCGCCGAACTGGCGCTGACCGTCGTGCAGCCCGCCGCGGGTCCGTTCGGTCCGCTCACGACGGCGACGCTGACGTGCGATCTGCCGGTCAGCCGCACCGACGCCGCGGCGCACCCGGAGGTCGACTCGACGCGCTCGGCGCTGGCGTTCGGCCGCGCGATCGAGTTGCCGGGCATCGCCGACGACTACGTCTTCGTGCCGGCCGGCACGTTCGTCGAGCGACCCGATGGCACGGCTGCGCTGAGCGGCCGACTGGTGCGGCTGCCGCAGCTCGACGACGGCTGGGACCTCGCGCTCGCGCTCTCGAACCGCACCGACCCGGGCATGCCGAACCACCCGCCCGCCGGCAGCCCGGTGCTCGGCATGCTGCCGGGTGCCTACGTCGGTGGCGGCGGTGTGATCGATCCCGCGGCATGGCGCTACTACGAGGTCGCGACCGCGACGCTGACCGGGATCGGCATCAACGACGGCGGATTGCTGATGCTCGCGAACGCGGGTGCGGTCCAGGTCGGTGGCGGTGCCAACCAGACCAATGCGTTCCACGGCGGCGCCGGCACGTTCACCGTGACGGTCGCCGCGCAGCCGAGTGCGCGCACTCTGAACCCGACGGGGGACGCCGAGCTGACGTTCCTGGCGTCGCGGTATCCCGTGCTGCCGCTGCCGGTCCTCACGCCGCCGGCGCAGCCCTACACGCTGCCGACGCTGACGGACCAGGGTGTCACGCTCGAGGGCGACAACCTCGCGTGGATCGAACTCGTCGCGATCGGCGCCGATCTCGCCGGCCGCGGCAGCGAAGCCAACTGGCTGTCGGGTTGGTTCCGCGTGCTCGACAACCAGCACCTCGAGCTGCACGCGCGCCCAGGTCGCGCGCCGGGTGTCTACGACCTGCGCGCGCTGAACGCCGCGGTGGCGAGCAATCTCGAGCACCTCACGCTCGCCGCGCCGACGCAGCCGACGCTCGTCGCCGAGCACGAGGCCCCGGGCGGATCGTTCCTGCATCTGCACGTGCACCAGGGCGCGGCCACGGCCGCCTTGACGTCGGCGATCGCGTGGAGCTTCTCGTCGCAGCCGACGGTGATCCCCGGCTTCGTGACGCTCGGCCTCGGCAACAACGGCATCGGACTCCGGGTCATACCGGCGCTGCTGCCGAACGACCCGGTCACCGGCATCGCGCGCTACGACCTCGGTCCGATCCCCGGCGGTTTCAGCGGCTACTCGTTCTTCTTCCAGGCCATCACGGTCGATCTCGCCAACTTCGTCACACCGCTGTCGACGACGAACGTCTGGTCCGTGCCGCTCTGATAGGCGCGGGCCGCGCGACGCTTCGATCAGCGCAGTGACGCGAGCCGCTGCTGCACGTCGGTCACGAGCCAGTCGTACTTCCGATCGTCGGCACAGGCGGCGAGGATCGCCTCGTACTCCGAGCGGGCCCGCGCGCGGTCGCCGAGGGCGTCGAGTTCCGTCGCGACGACCCAGCGACCGTGCCGGCGGATCCACTCGCTGACGTTCGGCTGGTCCGCGAAGCGCCGGCCGAGCGCGAGTGCCGCGGCGTGATCGCCGCCCTCGGAACGGGTGAGCGCGAGCTCGTACGCGGCCCAGGCGCCGTCGTCGTTGGTCGTGCCGAGCACATCGATTGCTCGCGACAGCGCGATCTCGGCGGTGCGGCCGTCGCCCGCGCGCCGGGCGATCGAGCCGAGACGCGCCTGCAGCGCGGCGCGGTCGCCCGGCGCGAGCGGGCGCTCGAGGGCGAACTCCAGCACGCGTCGCGCGGCCGCGAGATCGCCCGCCTTCTTCTGCAGTCGATCGGCTTCGCGCTGCAGCTCGGCGAGGCTCATCGTTCCCCAGCGGTCGCGCTCGACGTCGGTCAGAGCAGCGGCGAGCGATTCGGCATCGATGCCACGCGGTGGGCCGACGGCTTCGCGGCGCGCGCCGAGTTCCGCGCGCAGACCTTCGATCACACCGGTGAGTTCCTCGAGCCGCTGCTCGAGGCGCTCGAAGCGCACCGCGAACCCGGTCGACCCGGGCTGCGGGCCAGCGATCGCCGTGCCCTCACCGCCGGGCTCCGAGGCTGCGGCCGGCCGCGGCGGGCTCGGTGGCGCATCGGCGAGCAGAGCCGCGACGACAGCCGTCGACAAGGCGCCCGCGAGCGCGCCACCGCAGACCAGACCGAGCGTGCGCATCGTCACACTCTATCGCGGCAGCACGTAGCAGTAGGCCCGATACTCGAGTTCGGTCCACGCGCGCTCGGCCAGCGCGCGGCCCGGCAGCAGTGGCGTGGTGTCGGGGACGAACTCGATGCGGACCCGGATCGCGTCGCGGCCGCGGGTCGCTTCGAGCGGGAGCAGGAACTCGTCGTCGCGCAGGCGGCGGTTGGACGTCTGCACCACCGGGTTCGTCGGTCCGAGCTCGCCGCCGGCGGCGCGGCTCGGGTAGGAGAGATAGCAGGTGTTCGAGCCGGCCAGGTACCACATGCCGGCGTCGTGCCACTCGTCGCTCTCGGGGGCGGCGATGCTGACGTGTGCCCGTTGGTTGGGGTAGCCGTAGTCGAGCGTGCGCCGCAGCAGGACGCCGTGGTTGTCGGCGCGGAGTCGCAGCGTGAACTCGCTGGTCGTCGTCGTACGGCGCCCGGTCAGCGTCTCGGCCGCGAAGACCTCGAGTGCTCCGGGATCGTCACCGGCGCCCACCTCGAGCAGCTCGCGTCCACCGTCGCGGCGGCGCGTGATGGCGCCGCGCAGCGCGGTCGCGTCGGCCGGCGTCAGCACGATCTCACCGCCGTCGGCCGTCGCCGGCTCGGCCTCGGCGGCGGGGCGGTCGCGCTGCGTGGCGCTGAGCCAGATCCGGTCGATCTGATGCGGCCCGTGACGAGTCTGCAGGCGCAGGCGATGACGACCGTCGCGCGCGAAGGTCACGGTTCGGGGCGGAGATGCCGGCAGCTCGCTGCTCCAGGTGAAGGTCGTCGTCGGTCCGTCGTCGCGCCAGTTGCCGAAGCCCTTGGGGCCGCCGGCGCGCGCCGTCGTGGTGCCGATCTCGTCGTCGAACTGCAGCCAGACCGCATCGGAGGTCAGATCGCCGGCGGTGCGGCCGCGCAGCCAGATGTGGTACGGGACCCCCGAGCGCGCGTCGAACTCGAACTCGGCGGCGTCGACGGGCTCGGCGCGCAGCCGGCCGCGCGGCAGCGCGATCCGATCCGGACCGCACTCGAATCGCGAGGTCAGTTCGTAGGGCGGGCTGGCGTCGGGTGAGGAGTAGTCGTGGGCGCGTTCGCTCGCGACATCGCCGACGTCGAGACGATCCGTCGGCACCAGCGTCGCGGCGGGCGATCCGTACCAGTACGTGACCGACTCGTAGTGCTCGAGGTACTCGTTGGTCCCGCCGTGTTCGAATCGGATGACGGCGCGGCGACCGAACGGCATGAGGTCGGCGAGCAGGAAGCGGTAGGCCGATTCGATCCCGGCCGCCGCGCCGGCCGCCGGGTCGTTCACCGTTCCGCGTGGTTTGCCGACCGGGTGGCCGACGAGCGGCAGCGTCATCATCCGACCGCCCCAGTAGTCACCGCCGCCGCCCCACTCCTCGGTGCCGGTGCCGTAGCACTGCGGCGTGCGGCTGTCGTCGAAGAAGAAGCGCGGGTCGCCCTCGAGCGTCCTGAGCTCGTTGTCGTGCGAGAAGATGAACGACGTGCCGATGAAGCTGCCCGACCACGGCCCGCCTCCCTCGACCTGCGCGGTATCGAGGAACACGAGATCGTGGCCCGGCCGCGGCGCCGCGTGATCGACGTAGGTGGCGTGCAGCTGGCCGACCTCGCCGCGGTCGGCGCGCAGCGGTTCGGAGCGGACGGCGACGTCGACGGCGTCGAACGTGCGCGCCGTCGGGTTGACGAGCTCGATTCTGGCCCGTTCGAAGAACGGCATCGGCAGGTAGCAGCAGAGCTCCACCCGTCGGTCGGTGTAGCGGATGTTGACCGGCAGGGCTCGCACCAGCCACTCGCGACCATCGCGGTTGTAGAGCGTGCCGGCACCGAAGAACAGCGCGACCGGCGCGTCGATCGATGGCTGCTCGCGATCGTCCCAGGTGATGCGCAGGCCGACTCGGCCGAAGTCGACCGCGTCGGCGCGCGGGACCTGCAGCGCCAGCATGCGGATCTGGCCACTGCCGTCGAGCTCGGCCAGAGTGGTTCGGCCGTGCGCCGCCAGCTTCGCATGCGACCGTCGCTCGACGATGCCGCGTTCGTCGTCGGGCGCCGGCGCGATGTCGGTGCCGGCGGCCCGCAGCAGCGCCAACACGGCGGCCGGTGGCGTCTGCTCGGGCTGCCACGGCACGAGCGGTTGCGACAGCACCGCACCCGGCAGGTAGCGATGGTAGATGTAGTAGCCGGTGCCGTAGTAGGTCCGCGAGTAGGCCATCCGGAACCGCTGGCCGAAGCCGATCGGGATCCACGACAGATCGGCGCCCTTGGTCTCCGCGTAGGTCGCCGTCAGCGGCGCGGGGAACGCCGCCCTCGGCAGGAAGACGGCGTCGTCGCGCGGTCGCAGCGGATCGGCGGTCGTGGTCTCGGCGACGCGGTGATCCACGCCGTCGACCTCGTAGTGCCAGGGACTGCCGTGCCAGTGGTTGTAGCGCGCGAAGTAGAGCATGCCGGCGCCCTCGACATCGAGCGTGACGTTGAAGTCCTCGCGTTCCTGGTAGAGGAAGTGCGAGGCATCGGCGTGCTCGTTGTTGCCGTGGCGGTCGTACGTGCTGCGCATGTAGGCGCGCGCGCCGATGCGCTGCTGCGGCCACCGTTCCCACTGCAGCCAGGCGTCGTAGCCGACCGGGATCGCCGACGGCGCCTGGGCGACGGCGCCGAGGGCGGGCGCGAGCACGGCGAGGAGCGACGGCAGACGGCGGGGGCGGGAGCGGCGCATGCGCCGGTTGTAGCGTGCGCGCCGACCGTCGCGATCGACTACGACCCGATCGTCGCCGCCAGCCCGGCGCTGAGCACCGCGAAGCCTTCGGCCGGGCCGCCCGACTGCAGCACGACGTACTGGAACGTCAGCTCGACGCCGAGCCACGAGCTGTCGGCGGGCACCGCGACGCGGTTGTCGGCGCGCCCCGCGCCGTCGGTGGCGATCACGACCGACGCGAGCACCGGGTCGACCCACGAGCGGCAGGCGCCGCCGTTCGGCAGCTGCTGCGGGCCCGATCCGCCGCCTGCGATCCAGATGCCCAGGCTTCCGGGCGCGGTGTCGGCGAGCGTCGTGAACAGATCCCGACCGAGCTGCGGGGTGCCGGCGTGGCCGATCGTGGGCGCGAGGGCGCCGAGCGGGGCGCACGCCTGGCCGAGATGCTCGACGATCGCGGTGTCGAGCACGAACGGTTCGGCGCCCGCGGTCGGATCGTAGGCCGTGAGCCAGAACCGGCCGCCGCAGGCCGCCATCGCCGTGGTCGCGGCGATCGACGACAGCGGGCCGGTGCCCGCGATCGTGCCGTCCGAGTGCCAGAGGATCGGACCGGTGACACCATCGTCACCGAGGAAGAAGAGCTCGGAGCCGGCCGCGGTGATGCCGTAGCCGTCCATCTGGAAGTACGGCTGGATCTGGCCGAGCGATCCGATGTTGCCGCTGCGGTCGGCGACCCAGAGCTCGACACCCGAGCCGCGCTGCGTGATCCAGTGCAGACGATCGCCGACGACCGTCAGCGTCGCCGGCGACGAACCGCTGGCGCCCGGCTCGGCGTCGACCACCAGCTCGGTGCCGGCGGCGGTGCCGTCGGTGCGCCAGAGCTCCTCGCCGACGACGCCGTCGTCGCCGAAGAACCAGAGCTTGTCGTCGAACACGACCATCGGCTCGAACGAGAGCTCGCCGCCGAAGGTGTGGGCGGGATCGAGGTCGAGGACGAGCTGGGTGCCCGCGGTCGTACCCTCGGTCTTCCAGATGGTCGCGCCGCTGTTCTGCGAAGAGGCCAGGAAGAAGATCTCGTCGCGGAACACCGTGAAGTTGAACGTGCTGGTCCAGCCGTTCGGCTCGATGTCCTTCAGCAGTCGGGTGCCCGCCGGCGTGCCGTCCGAGATCCAGAGCTCGCGGCCGACGACGCCGTCGTCGGCGCCGAACAGACAGGCGCCGTGGCAGCCGGACAGGAATTGCGGGTTCGACGTCGAGCTGCCGGCGCGGAGGTCGGCGAGCATCGCGGTGCCCGCGGCCGTGCCGTCGGAGCTCCACGGCTCCTTGCCGTGGACACCGTCGTCGGCGAAGAAGAACAGCCGGTCGCCGGCGCGCGCGATCGAGTTGATCCCGGAGTTGCCGTTGCCGGGGTTGATGTCGGCGACCATCGTCGTGCCGGCGGCCGTACCGTCGCTGCGCCAGAGCTCGGTGCCGAAGCCCGACTGCCTGGCGGTGAAGAACAGCACGCCGTCCAGCACGGTCAGGT
Organism: Planctomycetota bacterium; assembly: GCA_020425925.1. GTDB lineage: Bacteria > Planctomycetota > UBA1135 > UBA1135 > UBA2386 > JAGQRA01. The sequence goes on along the minus strand of JAGQRB010000030.1, from coordinate 2,136 downwards.
TCCAGATGTTGCTGCTGCCGCTGCCCGCTTGGATGTCGAGCACGAGTGCGGTGCCGGCGGCGGTGCCGTCGCTGGCCCAGAGCTCGCGGCCGTGCACGCCGTCGTCCGCGACGAAGCAGACGAGGTCGCCGACCCGGGTGTAGCCCGCCGGATTCGAGGATCCGGTCGGATGGATGTCGGCCACGATGGTCTGCGCCGCCGCCATGTCGGCGAGGGCGAGCAGCGTCGCGGCCAGGGTGGAACGGAGAACGAGGGTGCGCGGGTTGGACATTGGAGTTCCTGTTGCCCGGCCCATGCCGGCCGGGCCGGGGGCGAAACAGGAATCCCGGACAATCGGTCGTCGCCGCCGATCGGGCCGCGTGTGGTTTCCGTCCCCGCTGCCGCTGACGGAGGCATGACCGCCCTTGCTCGGCCCGTACGACTCACCGCTGTCCTGTTCTCCGCGCTCGCCGCGGCGTTGTCCGCGCAGAACCCGCCCGGGCTGCGCAACCACTTCCGGCTCTCGCTGTCGATGAGCGGCGCTCCCCAGGAGGTCCGGGTCGACAGCGGCTGGGTCGCGACCGGGCCGCTCTCGACCCCCGGGTCGGGGGCGAACAGCATCCCCGGCGGCTGCTTCTCGCAGGGGTCCTGCACCGCGACATCCGACTACGGTGAACTGCGCTGCAGCGGAACGGGTCAGGCCGCGAGCTGCTCGGTGAGCGGGGTGTTCCTGTGGCTCGACGAGTGGATCGGCGCGTCGCCGAAGGCGCGCTTCCGCGACGTCGTCACGGTCACCTCGTCGACGCTGCCGGCGAATACCCCGGCGCAGGTCCGCTTCACGATCGCCCTCGACGGCCATGCGGTCATGAACGACGCCTCGCCGAGCGTGGTGATCGGCGCGTCGGTCGTGATCGGCCCCAGCAATACGCTCTACACCGTCCAGTCCGCGCCGGCGACGATGTCGGGGATCGTCACCGTTCCCGTCGGCCAGCCGTGGGGGTTCGAGGGCTGGCTCGACGCGAGTCTGATCGCCTACGGCGCACTCGGCCTGAACGCGTCGGCGAGCTACGACCTCGATCTCGTCGCGCGCATGGGACTCGAGCCGCTGACGCCGGGAACGGCGCTCGCGACGGCTTCGGGGCACGCCTACGCCACCAACCGGCCACACGTGAACCCGGCAGGCGGTGGCTGCGGTACGGGCTCCCCACAGCTCGCCGCGACGCTGCCGACGCTCGGCTCGAACGTGACGTTCGATCTGACGGGCGCGCCCGCCAACGCTGCCGCCATCGCCGGGTTCGTGTTCGGAGACCCTGTCGCGTCCGCGTTCGGTCCGTGCACGCTGCAGCTGCTTCCCGGCGCGGCGCACGGGATCGTCGCCGGCGTCACCGACGCGGCCGGGACGCTGAGCGCACCGCTGCTCACCATCCCGCTCTGGCCGGCGCTCGCCGGGCTCCACGTCACGGTTCAGGACGCGGTCCTGCAGACCGGCGGCCCGTTGCTGTCCGCCGCGACGCTGAGCAACGCGCTGCTGCTGGAGGTCGGGTACTGACCGACGCGCGCCGGCGACGGTCGGCGCTTCAGCGGTCGCGCAGCTCGAGATCGGTGAAGACGGCGTGCGTGTCGACGACCCGCAGGCCGAGCTGGCCGCGCGGCCAGGTGCCGTCCTCGACGCGCAACAGCGCGCGATCGTCGACCGCGACCGCGAACTGCGGGCCGGTCGCGGCGACCCGCAGGCGGTGCGGTGTGCCGGCATCGAGCGCGACGTCGGTGCGCGCGAGCTCGGTCCAGTGCTCGCCGTCCATGCGGCCGAACACGACGGCACCGCGGCCCGGCAGGATGCCGGCGAAGTAGCCGCGGTGGGCGTCGTAGCCGACGGCCGGCCCGCTGGTGCGCAGCAGCATGCCGGCGCTGCGCGAGTCCGCTCCGGCGGGGAACGTGATCGTGACCTCGGCGACGAGATCGTCGGGCACGGAGCGCTGCAGCACGACCTTCTCGCCGCTGCGATAGCCGTTGACCGGCTCGTCGGGCGCATGTCCGAGGTGCAGGCCGTCGGACTCGAACGCGCAGAGCTGGTGGTGGGCATAGCTCGCCCACGCGTCGCTGCCCTCGCCGCCGCGCAGCGAGGCGCGGTGCGGCAGGGTGAGTGCGGCGAGGCTC
>JAGQRB010000295.1 GCA_020425925.1 Planctomycetota bacterium | reverse complement strand
TCGCATTCATGATGCGCAGCACGCCGTTGTAGATCATCGAGCCGTAGGCGTAGCCGTTCTCGACGCAGAGGTCGTGGAAGTAGTTGCTGTTGCCCGAGCCGAGCGCGAAGCCGAGGAACGTCGGGTTCGCCGGGTTGGTCGTCAGGTCGTAGACCGGCGTGCCGGTGTTGCAGCCGACGAGGTAGAGCCGGCCGGCACCGACGTCGACGCAGACGTTGTGGGCGTTGTTCGAGTTCGCGGTACCGAAGATCCCGACCTGCGTCGGGCTGTTCGGGTTGCTGAGGTCGAGGATCTGGAAGCCCGCGGTGTTTTCGGTGACGACGTAGGCGTAGCTGCCGTAGGTGCGGATGTCGCGCCAGGTCGACGTGCCGTACGGGAAGAAGCCGCGCTCGACCGGCGCCGACGGGTTGCTGATGTCGACGACGACGGTGCCGGTGCGGCAGCCGAGCAGCGCGTACTCGTCGCCGTTGGGCGCGGCGTAGCCCCAGACGTCGTTGAACGGACCGTGGGCGTTGAAGTTGGACAGCAGGGTGGTGTTCGCGGTCTGGGCGAACGCCGGGGCAGCGCAGACCGCCGCCAGGAGGAGGGAGTGGAGGATTCGCATGGGGAAGGGAACGGGCACCCGGGCGGACCACGGGCAGCGAGGGGCAGAGACCAGGACAGTCTAGATCCGCCCGGGAGGTTCGCCAAGGCGAACGGACCGGCGCCGCGCGAGCCGCAGTTCGGTTGCGGCGCAGCGCGTCACGGATCCTGCCGATAGCGCCGAGGCCATGGCGACGACGCCGCCAGCGTGGCCTCGACGCGCGCGCGGCGCGCCGGCGCTATTGACTGCAGACGCGGAACCGCAGACCCGGTGTCGCCGCCAGCCCCATCGGGCTGCCTGGATCGACCGGGAAGATCTGGCCGTAGACGTAGAGGTTGTCGAGGCCCGGGTTGTTCGGCAGCGGGAACGGCCACGACACGATGCCGTTGGCCGACGCGAACGCGAGCTGGGTCGGACCGCCGGCGGCGACCAGCTGGGTCAGCCCGAAGATCTGCTGGTTCGCAGGTGCGAAGTTCAACGCCAGGAAACACGGCGCGTTCGCGAGGATGTTGCTGCCCTGGACCATCGACGTCGTGCCGATCATGGCCGGTGCCGACAGGCTGATCGCCGGCACGCCGTTGGTGCCGGCGGTGCCGTTGCCGTAGATGATCGGCGGCACGCAGTCCGAGATCGCCGCGACCCGGAACTCGTCGAGCGCCCAGCCACCGGAGACGCCGGCGCCGTCGGTCTGCAGCTGGAACTCGATCGACAGCGTCGACGCGGTGTCGCTGATCGCCGAGATGTCGATGTCGACCTGCTGCCACGAGCCGTCGTTGATGCCGGCGGCCGGACTGGTGTAGACCGGCGTGCCGTTGACGAGCACGCTGCCGACGTCGTTCGGCGCCAGCTCGAGCCAGCGCCGGAAGCGCAGGCGCAGCTTCTGCACGCCGTTGGTCGCGATCGACGGCGACCGCAGGTAGTTCGCGTTGCTGTTCTGGTAGGAGCCGTTGAAGCCGGCGCCGCCGAGGTCGTTGGCCCAGACGTTGCTGCCGGCGTAGGCGCTGCCCGGGTCCTGCCACGGGATGCCGCCCGAGGTTCCCGACGCCCCCGCCGGCGTGCCGCGCTGCCAGTCGTCCTGCACGCCGCCGGCGCCGAGGCCGTGGGTCCAGCCGAGGTCGGACTCGAAGCCGTCGTAGAACACCTCGTCGATGGTGCCGACGAAGAACTCGTGCTGGCCGACGACCGGGTCGCGGCGCGAGCCGATCGTGTCGGCGACCTCGATGTAGTACTGCATCGTCGTCGGTGCATCGTGGCCCGGGATGTCGCCGACGTAGTTGCCGCCGCCGATGCCGTTCATCGCGACCGACGTGAACGCGCCGGTGTCGCCCTCGCGCCAATAGAGCGTGGTCGAGACGATCGGGTTGCTGCTGGTGACGGTCGCGAACGCGGTGTACGGCCCGACCTCGCTCTGCGAGTTGCCGAGCGGCGGGTGTGTCAGCGCGAGGTCGGTCAGCACCGGCTTGACGATGAAGAGCCCACTGGTGCGGTCGGAGGCCAGGATGTTGCCCGACGGCAGGAACGGGTAGCAGCCCCAGCAGCCGTCGTACGAGTTCGTCGTGCCGTTGTAGGTGTCGTACGACGCGACCTCGATCGGGTTGTTCGGATCGCTGATGTCGATGCAGACGTAGCCGAGCGAGTACCAGCTGACGTGGCAGAGATCGCCGACGATGAACGCGTTGTGCGGGATCGTGACCGAGTTCGGGGTGTACTGGCCGAGCGGCACCGGCGCGTTCTTGTTGGTGATGTCGAAGAACTTGACGACGCCGCCGCTGATCTCGTCGGTCGTGACGCAGACCGTGCCGGCCGCGTTCGGCCAGGCGTTGTGGGTGAAGTTGCCCGGCGTGCCGGCGTTGCTGAGCGCGGACCACGGCAGCGTGTTGCTGGCGTTCATGATGCGCAGCACGCCGTTGTAGATCATCGAGCCGTAGGCGTAGCCGTTCTCGACGCAGAGGTCGTGGAAGTAGTTGCTGTTGCCCGAGCCGAGCGCGTAGCCGAGGAACGTCGGGTTCGCCGGGTTGGCATTCAGGTCGTAGACCGGCGTGCCGGTGTTGCAGCCGACGAGGTAGAGCCGGCCGGCGGCGACGTCGATGCAGACGTTGTGCGCGTTGTTCGAGTTGGCGGTGCCGAACATGCCGACCTGCGTCGGGCTGTTGGGGTTCTGCAGGTCGATGATCTGGAAGCCCGCGGTCGCCTCGGTGACGACGTAGGCGTAGTGGCCGAAGGTGCGGCAGTCGCGCCACGACGAGCTCGACCACGGGAACCACCCGCGCTCGACCGGGGTCGAAGGCGTCGTGATGTCGACCACGACGAGACCCGTCGTGGTGCAGAGCAGCGCGTACTCGTCGCCGTTCGGGGCGGTGTAGCCCCAGACGTCGTTGAACGGCCCGTGGGCGCTGAAGGTGCCGATCAGGTTGCAGTTGACGCCCTGGGCGGCGAGAGTCGCGGCCAATCCGACAG
>JAGQRB010000294.1 GCA_020425925.1 Planctomycetota bacterium | reverse complement strand
AGACCGGCAAGAAGCTCGACATGGGCAAGTCGTGCTTGCGCTTCAAACGCGTCGAAGACTTGCCGCTCGACCTGATCGGCGCCGCGATCAGGAAGATGACGGTGAAGCGCTTCCTCGGGATCTACGAGGAGGCGCGCGCCGCGAACGAGCTGCGCAAGGCTGCCAAGAAGCAGACCACCGCGAAGGCCGCGACGAAGAAGACCGCTAAGAAGTAGCCGCGCCGGCAACCACGAAGCGCTCGGTCGCGCCGCGCAGGAACGCGCGATGCCACACCTCGAGGCCGAGCAGCGTCCACAGCCGCAGCTGCTCGTCGCGCCGCCCGCGCAGATGATCCTGCAGCATGCGCTCGATCGGGCCGCGCGCGAGATAGCTGCTCACGAACGAGCTCGGACCGAGCAGCAGATCATGGGCGTAGTCCTTGAGGCCGTCGCGGAACCACTCGTCGAGCGGCACGCGGAAGCCGACCTTCTTGCGGTCGACGATCGCGGCGGGGAGGTGTCGGCGCGCGATCTCCTTCAGGATCCACTTGCCGCTGCCGCCGCGCACCTTCATCGCCGAGCTGACGCGGAATGCGAGCTCGACGAGCTCGTGATCGAGGAACGGCGGCCGGTTCTCGATGCTCGCGGCCATCGACATCCGGTCGCCGCGCTCGAGCAGGTTGTCGGCGAGCCAGGTGTGGCAGTCGACGTAGAGCATGCGCCGGAGGTGGTCCCCCTCGCACCGCTCGTACTGGCCGAGCGAACGCCGCTCGCCGTAGCCGGCGTGCAGCGCGCGCCGTTCGTACCAGGTGAACGGCGCGAACCAGGTCTGCAACCGCTCGGCGGTGTCGCGCCCGGTCAGCGCCCGCGCTGCCTGCCGGGCGCGTGCCTTCGACAGCGGCAGCATGCGCTCGCCGATGCGCGCCAGCGGCACGCGCAGGAACCCGGGCATCGTCAGCGGCAGACCGAGCTTCGGCTCGTAGGCGTACTTCGGATAGCCGGCGAACAGCTCGTCGGCGCCCTCGCCGCTGAGCAGCACCTTGACCGACTGCCGTGCGTACTCGGCGATCCGGAAGATCGCGACATCGGCGGGCTCGCTGATCGGGCCGTCGCGATGCCAGCACAGCCGTTCCCAGTGCGCGCGGAAGTCCGCGGCCGTGACCTGGATCTCGTGGTGCGTCGTGCCGACCGCCTCGCTGACCTGGCGCGCATACGGCAGCTCGTCGAAGCGCGGATCCGCGAACCCGGCCGCGAAGGTCTCGACCGCGCCGCCGGCGCGCAACTCCTTCATCAGCGCGACCGTCAGACTGCTGTCGAGGCCGCCGCTGAGGTAGGCGCCGACCGGCACGTCGGCGACGAGTCGGCCGGCGACCGCGCGTCGCAGCGCGGCATCGACCGCCGCGATCGCTTCGTCGCCATCGAGCTCGGCCCCATCGAGTGCCGCCGGCAACGCCCAGTAGGTCTCCTCGCGCACCCGGCCCGCGGCGTCGACGCGCAGCGCGTGACCGGCGGTCAGCTTGTGCACGCCGCGGAACAGCGTGCGCGGCGGCGGCACCGACCGGTAGGTCAGATAGTCCTCGACCGCCTCGTCGTCGAGCACGGGCTCGCCGAGCACGGGCAGCAGCGCCTTGATCTCGCTCGCGAACGCGAAGAAGCCCGGCCCCTCGCACCAGTAGAGCGGCAGGATGCCGAGCCGATCGCGCGCCAGGAGCAGCGTGCCGTCGCGTTCGTCGAAGCACGCGAACGCGAACTGACCGTGCAGCCGATCGAGGCCGCGCAGCCCGTCGCGCCGCAGCGTCTCGAGCAGCACCTCGGTGTCGCCGCGGGTACGCAGCTCGACGCCGGCGGCCAGCAGTTCGGCGCGGACGTCGGCGTAGTTGAAGATCTCGCCGTTGTAGGTCAGGTGGAACGGCGCGGCCACCGACGTCATCGGCTGCGGCGAGCCCGCGACGTCGATGATCGACAGCCGGGTGTGGCCGAAGCCGACGCCCGTGTCACCGTAGATCGCGAAGCCGTCGCCATCGGGGCCGCGGTGATGCAGCCGCGCGGCCATCGCGCGCAGCAACGCCTCGTCGACGGGCCGGCCGTCGAAACGGCGAAGACCTACGATGCCGCACACGGCAGGCTCCTGCTGGCGGCGGTCGACATCGGGGGCTTCATCGGCGTGACGCGCCCCCGGACTCAACGCTCGGCCGCGACGAATGCCCGGCGGCGCCGCGTCCGGCCGCGATCCCATCCAACGTCGCGAGCAGCTCGAGCGTGCGATCGTCCCAGGTCGCCTCCGCCAACAGCGCACCGCGGTCACCCGGCGCCCGCTCGCCGGCGACCACCGCATCGATCCGGCGCAGGAACTCGTCGCCGTCGTTCGCGACGTGCACGAACTCGCGATAGTGCTCGACCTCCGGGAAGTACGTCGTCACCACCTCCTGACCGAGCGACAGGTATTCCTTGAGCTTGATCGGGTTGCAGCAGCGGATCCAGTCGTTGTCGAGCCACGGCATGATCGACACGTCGAAGTCGGCACCGAGCTCGGGAATCTCGGCGTAGGGTCGGAAGCCGAGGTGTCGCACGTTCGGGTGCCGCGTCAGCCGGTCCAACGGCAGCGTCGCGTCGCCGATCAGCACCAGCGTGTAGTCCGGCCGCTCGACCGCGATGCGCTCGAGCAGGTCGAAGTCGATCACGTAGTCGTCGAGCCCGCCGAAGAACCCGACGATCGGGCGCTTGCAGCCGAGTCGCGCGAGCGTCTCGGTGCGCGGCCGCGCGGCGAAGTGCGCCGTGTCGACGCCGTGGTCGAGGAAGTGGGCGCGGTCGCCGGTGAGCTCACGTTCACTGGCGAGGAACGCGCGGCTGCTGTAGAGCACGCCGTCGGTCTTGGTCAGCAGCTCGCGCTCCAGCCCGGCGATGAGCCCCTGGTCGGCCTCGCCGAACGCCGAGTGCTTGTCGCTGCGGTTGTAGACCAGCGTCGTGCGCGCCATCTCGCGCGCGACGTCCCACGCGGTCGGCACGGTGACGACGATGTGCGGATCGACGAAGCCGAGCCCACGCGCGACGCGCTCGACCTGCCGTCGGATGCTGCGGGCGTTGAACGCGCGCGCCTTCTCGCTGCCGTAGAACGGGAACAGCAGCGGCGTCATCACCGTGAAGTCGGGCGTCGCCGGCAGCGGCGTGCGCACGTGCCGCATCATGCTCTTGAGCTTGCGCCAGATCCGCCGGAACGGCAGCGGCGAGCGGCCGGGCATCGGCATGCGCATGCCGATCGAGTTCACCAGCAGCACCTTGCGGTGCTGCGCCGCACGCGTCATGAGCTGGAAGTCACTGTGCGCGCGGTTGTGGTACCACCAGTCCTGGCCGCAGAAGCAGATGATGTCGGGTCCGGACGACACGGTCCGGACTCTATCGGCCGGCACGCCGCCCGCTACTGCGGGATCTTCGGCTTCTCGAACGTCTGATTGCCGCTCAGGCTCTCGAGGAACGCGACCAGCTGATCGATCTCCTCGCTCGAGAGGTTGCGGTTCATCAGCAGCGGATCCTTGTTCGGGTTGTCGAGGCCGCCCTTCGCCATCGTCTCGACCGCCTCGCGCAGGGTCTTCACGCTGCCGTCGTGGAAGTACGGCGCGGTCTTGGCGACCTCGCGCAGCGTCGGGGTCTTGAACGCGCCCTTCTTGGACTCGTCCTCCTTGCCGCGGCCGAGGTCGGGACTCTCGGCGGCCATGCCGATGCCGGCGTTGTGGTAGAGCTTGTCGGTGAACAGCGGCACCTGGTGGCAGACCTGGCAACCGGCCTTGCCCATGAAGAGCTCGAAGCCCTTCTGCGCCGCTTCGCTCATCGCCGACTTGTCGCCGGCCGCCGAGCGGTCGTAGGCCGAGTCGCCGCTGCGCAGCCCGCGCAGGAACGCGGCGAGGCCGCGCACGATCGTGTCCTCGTTCGGCTTCTGCCCGAACGCCGACTCGAACGCCGTCTTGTAACCGGCGACCGCCTCGAGCTTGGCGGCGACGTCGTCGGGCTTGCCGCCGCACTGCCCGGTCCAGGCCGCCAGGATGTTGTCCTCGAGGCTCTTCTTGCGGCCGTCCCAGTAGAGCTCGGGCAGGTAGCCGACGTTGTACATCGTCGGCGAGTTGCGGGTGTTCATGCCGCCGTTGTCCTTCTTCGAGAACTGCTGCGCGTCGGTGAACGCGTGCTCGGGCAGGTGGCAGCTCGAGCACGAGGTCTTGCCGGTCTCCGACAGTCGCGGGTCGAAGAACAGCTGCTTGCCGAGCTCGTACTTGGCGGCGGTCAGCGGGTCGTCGGCCGGCACGATGAGCTTGGCGTCGGCGAGGCCGAGCGGCGGTTGCAGCGGGTTGCCGGCAGCGGCGGCCTCACCGCTGCAGCCGGCGAAGAACAGCACCGGCAGCATCGCGCCGGCGCAAAGAAGGGTCTCGAGGCGGTTGGTGGTCATGGTTCTCGTCCGAATCGGGACTATAGACCCTTGCGCGGACGCGACCACCCGTTAGCGCCGTGCAACCGTCGTGGGCAGAGGGCCGGCTAGCCGTTCTCTCGCGCCGGCGGCGGCCGCCACTCGGCCACCCATTGCGGGAAGCGCCGATCGACGAAGAACGGCACGATCGGGAGTAGCGCGGCGCCGAACACTCCGATGGTACGGCGGGCAGGCCAGGCAGCGTCGAACACGACGCGCACCAGCCCGAGGCAGAAGATCGCGAACAGGATGCCGTGGACCCAGCCGAACACCTTCACCGCGAGCGGCTCGTGCCAGACGTACTTCAGCGGCATCGCGACGAACACGAGCACGATGTAGGACACCGCCTCGACGAAGTTCGCGACGCGCAGGAACCGGACCGGGTTTCGCATGCCGGTCGAAGCGTACTGCGCGCAGGATGATGGCGACACCGACGTTCTGCGAGGTCGAAGGCGCTACGCTTCGGACATGGTCCGCCCCCTGGCCATCCTCGCCGTGCTGCTCGCCGTGGCGGCGCTCGTCTGGTTCGGCAGCGGGCTCATCGCCCCGGGCGACGTCCGCCCGTCGGACCTGACGGACAGGGGCACTTCGCCGGTGCCGGCAGCGCCGGAGGTCGCGATGGACTCCGCCGCCGCACCCGCACCCGACGCAGGGACGGAACCCGGTGCCGCAACCCGCGAGGTGGTGTCGACGGGCGGTGCCTCGGCGTCGCTCGCCGTCGCCCTGCGCTGGTCGAACGACCAGTCACCGGCCGTCGGCATCCCCGTGCAGGTCAGGCTCGGCTGGGACGACACCCGAATCCGGATTCCGAGCGCGGTGAGCGATGCGGCGGGCAACTGCCTGTTCGAAGGGCTCACCCCGGGCGAGGTCCGCGCCGCGTACGGCCACGGCGAACGTCGGTACACCGAGCCGATCGCCCTGGTCGCGGGGGGCCACGCCGAAGTCACGATCGAGGTCGAGGTCGGGCTGTCGATCCGCGGTCGCGTCGTCGACGCGGCCAGCCGCCCGGTGCCCGACGCCACGATCGTCGTCGCCGGCTGGAGCGGCGGCCGATCGGACGCAGCCGGTCGATCCGGTTCCGACGGCAGCTTCGCCCTGCGCGGGCTGCCGCTGAACTGCCACGTCGGTGCACGCAAGGCCGGCTTCGTGCCGTCGTCGATGCGCTCGCTGACGACCTCGGGAGAAGCCGAGATCGAGCTCACCATCGTCCTCGAAAGCGGTGGCGGCAGTCTCTCGGGCCGCGTGTTCGGCCCGGATGGCGAACCCGTTGCGGGGGCCCAGGTCCGCTGTGGCGACACCGCTCAGAACAACCACACGCTCCCCGACGGCGGCAGTGCGATGGCGCCGCAGCCCGTCACCACGCGCACGGACTCCGACGGGCGCTTCGCGTTCGAGGGCCTCGTGCCCGGCAGCAACCCGCTCGGCGTGCGCGCCGAAGAGCTCGCACCGCACTACGAGGTCGTCGAGATCGCGACCGGCAACCCGACCGAGATCACGGTGCACCTGCTGCGCGGCGCGACCCTGCGCGGCGTCACGAAGAACGAGCAGGGTCTTCCGATCGCAGGCGCGTGGATCAGCGTGCACGACCGCGAGCACCGCGAATCGCGCAGCGCGCGCACGCTGGCCGACGGGTCGTATCGGCTCGGTGGGTTGCGATCCGGTCGACTCGAAGCGATGGCGCGACACACGGATCACGGCGTCACGAACGTCGAGTTCGAGTTCGCCGCCGGTCGCGAACAGCGCTGGGATCCGGTGCTCTCGGCCGGTCTGCAACAGCGCGGCCGAGTGCTCGACGGCAACGGCGATCCCGTCGAGGGTGCGATCGTCGAGGCCCAGCTCGATCCGTGGGTCCGTGGCAACGACTGGTACGGCTACGTCGTGACGGGCGCCGACGGACGGTTCGTGCTCAAGAACTGCGTGCCCGATCACGCGATCCGACTCACGGTGAGAACGGAGAGCGTGTTCCCGGTCGCGAAGATGCGCGGCGT
>JAGQRB010000029.1 GCA_020425925.1 Planctomycetota bacterium | reverse complement strand
TCGGCCTGCTTGCCGACCAGCGGGGCAACCTCGTCGACGACCTTCATGCGGCGCGCGTGCGCCTTCTTCCGCTTCGTCTCCTCGCTGCGCCCCGACCCCGAGCTGCGCGGCGACTGGCCGACCTTGTGCCCGTTGGCCTTCGCCGCGGCCAACGCCTCACGACGGTCCCAGCGCTCGAGCGCCTCGCCGTCGCGACCCTGGATCAGGACCGTCTTCGGCTCCCGGCCGCGGCACATCGTCTTCCACTTCTTGTTCCCGGGCGAGTGCCAGTCCGTGTCGTCGGGATTGACGTAGCGGCTGTCGTGCCGCGCGTTGAAGGCCGCCTTCCCCTCGATGACCGTCCCCTCGGCCTTCGCGACCTGGGCCTTCCGGACGGCCCACTGCGCCGCGGCCTTCTTCGCGAAGCACTTCGGGTCGGTGCAGACGTTCGATCGCTCGTCCTTGTCGACGTCTTCGAACAGGCCGCGCAGGTTGCCCGTGCGCTTCGGACACGGGCCGCAGGCACCGACGCCCGGCACGAGCTCGGCATCGGCAGTCGGGAACGGCGCGGTGCTCAGTTCGCACTGGAACTCGCGACGCACCAGGTCGACGGCGTTCCGGTAGGCGATCGGCCGGCCGTCGAAGCCGCGCCTGGAGATCTCGGCCGCGGCCTTCTCCGCCAGCTTCGGGTCGGGGATGCGCGCCACCAGGACCGCGTGGCTCGTCTCGAGTTTCCCGGCGAGGAACAGCTTCTGCACCTTCGCCGGCAGCTCGGCCAGCTTCATCCGCTGGTAGACGAACGCCTTGCTCTTGCCCAGCTTCGCTGCGAGGTCCTCGACGGTGTAGCCGTGCTTCGTGTGCAGCGTGCGGAAGCCGACGCCCTCCTCGAGCGGGTGCACGTCCTCGCGCTGCAGGTTCTCGATGACCTGCACCTCGAGCACCTGCTTGTCGTCGAGCTCGCGGACGATGCACGGCACGCCGGCGACCTTCGCCTTCTGCGACGCGCGGAAGCGCCTGGCGCCGGCGACGATCTCGTAGCCCTTCTTCGCGGGGCGTACGAGGATCGGCTGCAGCACGCCGTGCGCCGCGATGCTCTCGGCGAGCTCGTCGAGCGCCTTCTTGTCGAACTGCCGGCGCGGATTGGTCTTGCTCTCGACGAGGTCGCCGAGCGGGATGACCGAGAATGGCGGGGTGGCGGTAGCTGTCATGTGCTGCTTCTCCTCTGCTCTCCTCTCGTGTGTTTGGCGACAATCCGCCGCACCTGCGCTGCCGTGAGGCCCCTGCGCTCGCCGATGGCGTTCGGCTCTTCGCCGGCGAAGTGCTCGGCGAGGATCTCTGCGTCGCGCTCGTCGTTGTTGCGCGACACGCGGCGGCGCCGCGGCGGCGCCGCCGGCGGCGGATCGATAGAAACCGGCGGCGGGTCCGGCTCAGGACTGGAGGAGGGTGCGCGGCCCTCGCCAAGCCGCGCGAGGTCCTCCGGACCCGCCGCCAAGTAGTCCTTGTGGCTCACCATGTGCCGCTGCGTGTCACCGCACCGGTAGCACTCCATGAACCCGCGATCCCCGCTCTGCTGCTCCCAGTGCCAGTCGTG
>JAGQRB010000293.1 GCA_020425925.1 Planctomycetota bacterium | reverse complement strand
TCGTCAAGGTCTACGGCAACCAGGAGGTCAAGTTCTGCTGCCGCCCGTGCGTCAAGGAGTTCGAGGAGGACCAGGAGCGCTTCCTCGCGAAGCTGAAGAAGTAGAGATCGGCATTGCCGCACGTCGGCCGGCGAGTCCGCGCCGGCCCGTGTGCGCCGCTCGGAGACCGTGCGGAAGCCGAAACGGCTTTCATCCACCGCCCACTTGCGACCATCCCATGCGACCTAGCCCTCGTGCCTACGCAGCATCACTGCTCACAGCACTCGCAGTCTCCTTGCACGGCTGCTGCTCGACGATCCGGACCAGTGGACGTCCGGACTTCGACCTCAAGACGATCAAGCGCTACGCGTGGCTCAACCCGCCGAGCTTCTCAGGAGAGGCCGTGGAGGGATCGGAGGAACGCCTGCTCACCGAGACGCGAAGCGCGATCGACAGCCACCTTCAGCGTCTCGGAGCCAGGCCATCCACCCACGAGGAGGCGGAGGTGCTTCTCACCGCGACCCTGGAAATCGCGGTGCGACTACGCCTGAACGACTTCGACTACGACCTCTACGCCGCCGAGAATGATGAGATGGGAGCTCTGACCATCACGTTCTTCGAAAGGGATCAACGGCAAGCCTGGACGGGCCGCTGTCGCCACACTCTCCGGACCGCTTCTCGAAGCGAGCGGCCAAGCCCATTCGAGTTCGTTCCAACAGGTCAGACGCGCGACTGGCGCATCGCCCAGATGGTCAACCGCATCCTGTCGCGCGCCACCACCGAGTGACGCCAACACCTGCGAGCCGTCCGCCCAATCGGCGCGCTCGCGATGGCCCTCAGCGCAGTTCGTAGTCGACGATCTTCTTTCTGAGCGTGGTCGGCGAGATGTCCAGGAGTTGCGCCGTCCGCGTGATGTTCCACCCTGTCGTATCCAATGCACGGCGGACGTGGTCCCGCTCCACCTCCCAGAGCTTCTTGACCCGACCACCCTCGGCCACGGCTTCGGGAGAAGGCCGCGGCGGCGAGATGTCCACTTCCTCGATCACGTCTGCTCGGGCGAGCGCCACGGCACGGGTGAGCACGTTCTCCAGCTCGCGAACGTTGCCAGGCCACGAATGCAGCTCGAGCTGCTTCAGAGCCGTCTCCGAGATCGCGGCGACCTCGCTTTCCAAGCGTCGCCCGATCCGGTGTAGGAGGTGCGTGGCCAGGATTCGGATGTCTCCCGGTCGCTCCCGGAGCGGTGGAATCTCGAGCCGCGCCACCGACAAGCGGTACAGCAGGTCTTCCCGGAATTCAGCCCGCTCCACCATCTCTGCGAGATCACGATGGGAGGCCGCGAGCACCCGCGCCTCGAAGGAGACGCTGCGGTTGCCCCCCACCCGCTCGAACGCTCGCTCCTGCAGAGCCCGCAGGAGCTTCGCCTGGAGCTCGAGCGGCATGTCGCCGATCTCGTCGAGGAAGACCGTGCCCTTCCCTGCATCCTCGAGCCTGCCGGGCTTCTTGGCATCCGCCCCGGTGAACGCTCCTTTCTCGTGCCCGAACAGCTCACTCTCGAGGAGCGTGGGCACGATTGCCGCGCAGTTGATCGCCACGAACGGCTCGGTCGGCGATGACGCGTTGTGGATCGCTCGAGCCACGAGTTCCTTGCCCGTGCCGCTCTCGCCTTCGATGAGCACCGTGACCTGACTCCTGGACAGCAGCCCAACCTGCTTCAGCAGCTCCAGGATGCGTCGATCTGCTCCGATGATCTCATCCGGATGCTCCGCACCGGGCGTGATCGGGACGAGGTCCGCCCGCTGTGTCAGCGGTCGACGCTGCCGGCGTCGTTGCCGGCACTTCTCGATCGCGACGAGCACATCCTCCACCGCCAGCGGCTTGCGGACGTAGTCCAGGGCACCGATCTGGATCGCCTCGATCATCGACTTCATGTCCTGAACCCCGGTGATCATGACCACCTCGGGCGCTTCCGCGGCATCGATCAGGTCCTTCAGGACCCGCAACCCATCGCGATCGGGCAGGCGGAGATCGAGGAAGACGATGTCCGGCCCGAAGTCGCTCACCGCCTCGCTAGCCGCTCCGCCCTTCGTACGCGTCGCGACGGCGTGCCCCTGTTCTTCCAGGAGGATCTGCAGCGACCGGCAGATGGCCGCATCGTCATCGACGATCAGGATGCGAAGCGTGTCGTGCTGGCTCTGGCTCATGGGGTAACTCGATTCGGAACACGGCACCCGCGACCGCACCGTGATCATCCACGCGATTCGCGGCGCTCACACGACCGCCATGGTACTCGACGATCTTCCTGACGATCGCGAGTCCGAGCCCCGTACCTTGTTCGCGGGACGTGAAGAAGGGCTGGAACAGTCGCTCGCGGTTGTCTTCCGGGAAACCCGGACCGTCATCCGACACTTCGAGGACCACCAGGCGCGCCGACGCGTCGAGCGAGACCGCAACGTCGATCTGCCCGTTCGGCCCGGTTGCGGTCATCGCATTCTGAAGGAGGTTGACGAGCACCTGCCGGATCCGCTCCGAGTCGATCCGAACCTCGAGTGCCTCGTGACCGTCCACAACACGGATACGGCAGCGAAGTTTCCCGGCCTCGTTGTCGACCTCCTCGAGAGCCGCGACGATCACATCCCGAAGTCGATGCACGCGGTAGTCCATCGACAACGGCCGACTCAGGGACAGCAGGTCGCTGAACATTCGCTCGAGGCGGGCGACCTGCTCCTGCGCGATCTCGGCGAGTTCGACGTGCCTGCTCCCGGCCGGCAGCCCCGCGCGGATGGCGTGGAGGTTCAGCTTGATCGATGACAGCGGGTTGCGCATCTCATGCACCACGGCCGAGCTCATCTCCCCCATCGCCGCCAAGGTCTCGGAATGCACGATCCGCTGCCTAGCCTGGGCCAACTCGTCGAGCATCCGGTTGAGCGCTCGACCTACGGCATCCACTTCGGGCTGTGCCAGGGGCAGGACGCGGGCAGCATGATCGCCACCACCGACGCGGTGCGCGACGCGAACCAACTGCTGCAGCGGCGCGGCGAGCTGTCGAGCCCCCAAGCGCACGATCAGGATCACGATCACGGCAACCGCGAGAGCGGTGATCCCCGCCCTCCAACCGAGTTCGGGAAGCCAGGCCAAGGCCTCCGTCGCGTCCTGCTCGAGCAGCAGCACCCAGTCCATCTGCGAGAGTGACGTGAAGCCACCGACGACTTCACGACCGTTGGCATCGGGATACAGCGCCGCCCCCGACTCACCGAGTCTCGCCCGCCGAAACCCGACGGTGTCGATCCGGGTCTCCAGCGCATCACCGAACTCACGGCCGCCCGACTCGGTCAACACGCGCCCCTCCGACGACACCAAGTAGCAGCGACTATTCGACAGCCCTGCGCCAGCATCCGACAGGATGTGTTCGAGCTCCGCCTCGTCGAGCGCCGTCAGCACGAAGCCCGTGACGGCACCATCCTCTCCCATCACCGCAGCACCGAAGTGCATGCCCAGCCGCCCGTTCTCATGCCTGTGGATGCGCCCGGCGGCCCCAAAGGTCGAGGCCCGAACGGCCTGCTGGATGTCCGACCGGCCGAAGTCCTCGATGCCGTGGACGTCGGTGCCCGCTCCGGCCAGCTCGCGCCACTCCAGGTCATAGAGCCCGACCGACTCGTAGAGACCGTATTTCGCCACGAACTGCTCCAGCAGAGCGGTCGTGCCATGATCCGCGCGACCTCGCGACCCATCATCGGTGCACCGATGGCGCACAGTCGGACAGTTCGCCAGGAACCCGGCATCTGCCATCCGCTCGCTGAACCAGAGTTCGAGCTGACGCTCGCGAGAGGCCGCGAGTTGCGCCAACCTCGCCGTCGCGGCGTCCAACACCGCGGATCGAGCGCAGTGGTAGCCCTGCCCTGCAAGGAAGAGCATCGGCAGCAACGCGATGCCCAGCGACCACAGCAGCAGGCGTCGGCGCAGGTAGCCTCCGACACCGCGCGTCGGCGCCGCAGCGACACGGCGCCCTTCGTCGTGCTCAGTTTCTGGTGAGGAGGCCATCAGGATCTGGTCGCGGCGCAACCGGGTCAGCTACGCGCAAGTGCGCACACCCACGGTGCAGTCGCCAAGGAAACCTGCTCGGAACGCCTGCGGCAAGCTACAGGGCATGGGCACGTCCCAAGTGACGTGCCGAACCGGAAGCAACGACCGTGCCTGAGGTCTCGCCGCCCATCGGCACGCATGTTGCCCCGGGTCGCGCGGCTGCCCGCGGCGCCAGCTCGCGGGGACACGCCAGCACCTACCACCGGAGCAGTCTCATGACCCGACTCATCCCCATGGCTTGCATCGCGCTCGCCACCACCCTCCTGCTCGCTGCAACCGCCCCAGCACAGGGGATCGCGCTCCGAGGCGGTGAGATCGTCATCGGAAGCGTGGTGAACGTGAAGGCATCTACCGTCGAGATCGCCGTGACCTTCCCTCGCGTCGAAACGCGCGTGCTCGATCGCTCCGACATCAAGCCAAGCTCGATGTATGCCATCCTTTCCGGGCGTCTGGATCAAACCAGCGGCAAGGCGCACCTCGAACTCGCCCAGACCTGTCGCGAACTCGGCCTGTTCGCCTTCGGCATCGCCGAAGCACGCGAAGCTGCCCGCCGCGACCCCGCCCTTGCCGAAGCGAGCCAGCATCTCGTCGAAGGCCTGCGACAGTCGATCGCCGACGAGATCCTGCACGCCGCGACCTCCGATGCTGACGCCGGCCGCTACGGTTCCGCCAGCCTCGCCGCAGAGGCGATCCTCCGCGACTACGCGGACACGCCCGCCGCCCGTGCCGCGCGAGACTTGCTCGCGAAGTTGCGCTCCCTCGCCGCAACGGACGCACGCATCGTCGGCGAGAAGGAGGCCGTTGCGGCCACCAAGAGGATCCGTCGCGCTTTGGATCGCAGCACGGAGGACCTCGCGGCTCCCGCCCACGGCAAGATGCGAGACCAACGCCGCCTGCAACGAGGGATCGCCCGGCTCGAGAAGGTCTGGAAGGGCGTTCACGACCTGGTAGGTCCAGAGGACGCAGCCGCCGCGTCCACGTCGACGAGTGCCCCCGGCGCTGCCGACCGTCTTGCGGCTGCTCAGACACAATTGCAGAGCCGCCTGACCGCAGCCTACCTCGCCCTCGGCCAGATCTATCTCGAACGCGAGGCACTGTCGGACGCGAGCGAGTGGTGCAACAAGGCCTGTGAGATCGACCCGCAGAACAAGGACTCCCACCAGCTGCACTCACTGATCCTGCAGGCGAAGATCATCAGCGGGGCGGGATACTGATCCACCCGCCCGCCTTCGCACCGATGGCTTCGGTGTGCCGCCCTCGAGGAGAGCGGCCTCCACGATCTGCACACAGCGAGTCGACACACTGATGAAGACGACAGCACCATGCAAGAGGACGAGAGTCCACGTCGGATACGGCCTCTGTTGCCTCCTGATCACGATGGCGGCGTGCAGGTCCTACCCACGCGCGACGCCAATCGGCCCCTACACCAGCGCGCCGGCCGGGATGCGCGCCGACCGGCCGCAGCTGCCGGACTTCACGATCAACTCGGACCTCGATACCTACATCCGTTACGCGCTGCTCAACAACCCCGGATTGGAAGCCGCGTTCCAGGACTACGTCGCCGCGATGGAGCGCATTCCCCAGGTGACAGCGCTCCCGGACCCGAGGCTCAGCTACCGGTACTACATCCAGGAGGTCGAGACCCGCGTCGGCCCGCAGCAGCACGCGTTCGGGCTCTCCCAGACGCTGCCCTGGTTCGGCAAGCTCGAACTCCAGGGCCAGATCGCTTCCCGCGCTGCGGACGCCGCCAAGGAGCGGTTCGAGGCGAAGAAGGACTCGCTGGTCGCCGAGGTCATCGATGCCTACCTGGAGTACTACCATCTGGGGCGGGCCGTCGAGGTCGTCCGCGGCAACCGCGACCTCATCCAGCAGCTCGAGCGAGTCGCCCGCACCCGCTACGGAGCCGGAGCCGCCAACCACCCCGACATCATCCGTGCTCAGGTCGAGCTCGGCCAGCTGGAGAACCAGCTCGCCAGCCTCGGCGATCGCAAGGCGCCGTTCGTCGCGCGACTGAACGCCGCGCTCAATCGCCCGAAGTCGACACCGATTCCGTTCCCCACGCAGGCCGACGTCCATCCGCTCGGAGCCCCCGACGAGGAGGTCCTCGGGTGGATCGCCACGAGCAATCCGGAGCTCCTCGCGATGCGGCACGAGATCGACGCTGCGAGGGCCGCGGCCGAACGCGCCGAGAAGGACTTCTACCCCGACTTCACGTTCGGCGTCGACTACCTGGCCACCGGCGATGCACGCATGTCCGGGGTCGCGGGCAGCGGCGACGACGCCGTCATCGCCGGCGTCTCCTTCAATCTACCGCTTGCCCGTGGCAAGTACCGCGCGGCCGTCCGCGAGGCCCAGGCGCGCCAGTTCTCGACGGCCCTGAAGCGAGGAGACCTGCTCAACAAGTTCCAGGCGGAGGCGGCGACGGCCCTCTTCCGCATCCGCGACGCAGAACGACAGATCGCTCTCTACCGCGACACGCTGCTGCCAAAGGCGCGCGAGTCGCTGGCCACGACACAGGCGTCATACAGCGCAGGGAGCGGGAGCTTCTCCGACCTGGTGGATGCCCAGCGGATGCTGCTGTCCTTCGAACTGTCCTTCGAGCGGTCGCGCGCGGACCACGGACAGTGGCGTGCGGTGCTCGAGCGACTCGTCGGCCACGCGATCCCCACGAAGGACTCGGGCGTGGAACAGCCCACCAAGGAGAACTAGGAAGATGAACGCAAGGAAGCCCTACCGTCTGACCGCGCTGCTCGCCGCCGCCATCATCGTGGGCCTCGGCGCCGGTTACTTCCTTTGGGGCAACGCAGCTGCGCCCTCGCACTCGCCCCCCTCGACGACCGCACACGAGGGCCATGCACCCGCAGCCGAGGTGTGGACCTGCTCGATGCATCCACAGATCCGCATGCCGTCACAGGGCAAGTGCCCCATTTGCGGGATGGACCTGATCCGGGCCGCGAGCGGCGGCGACTCGGGCGGACTCCGACAGCTGACGATACGACCGGAACAACGTGCCCTCATGCGCGTGCGAACGGTCCCCGTCGAGAAGCGATTCCCCGATGCACGGGTGCGCCTCGTCGGCAAGGTCACCTACGACGAGACCCGGCTCGGCTACATCACCGCCTGGGTTCCCGGACGGATCGACGAGCTGTACGTCGACTTCACCGGCGTGACCGTCAAGAAGGGCGACCACATGGTCAAGCTGTACAGCCCGGAGCTCTACAGCGCGCAGGAGGAGCTGCTTCAGGCGAAGGCCGCGCTCACCGACCTGCAGAAGAGCGAGTTCGAGTCCCTCCGTGCGTCGGCTCGAGGCACGATCGATTCGGCGCGCGAGAAGCTGCGCCTCTGGGGCATCTCGAAGGAGCAGATCGACGCCATCGAGGAGCGCGGATCCGCCGAGGAGCACGTCACGATCCACGCACCCTCTTCGGGTCTGGTGATCCACCGCAGCGCCCAGGAAGGCATGTACGTCCAGACGGGCACACGCATCTTCACGATCGCGGACCTGAGCCAGGTATGGGTGCAGCTGGACGCCTACGAGAGCGATCTCGAGTGGCTACGCTACGGGCAGCAGGTCTCGTTCGAGACGGAGGCCTACGGCGGACGGCAGTTCCGCGGCCGCATCTCCTTCATCGACCCCGTCCTCGACCGTCACACGCGCACGGTCAAGGTCCGGGTCAACGTGCCCAACCCCGACGGCCTGCTCAAGCCGGACATGTTCGTGCACGCGACCGTCTCGGCCCGCATCGCCGGCGCCGGCAAGGTCATGGATCCATCCCTCGTCGGCAAGTGGATCTCGCCGATGCACCCCGAGATCGTGAAGGACGGCCCCGGCAAGTGCGACATCTGCGGCATGGACCTCGTCCCCGCACACGAGCTCGGCTACGTATCCGTCTCCGAGGCGCAAGACGAAGCGCCGCTCGTCATCCCGGTCTCCGCCGCGCTCGTCACCGGCACGCGCGCCATCGTCTACGTCGAGCTGCCCGAGCGACAGGCCCCGACCTACGAGGGGCGGGAGGTGGTGCTAGGCCCGCGAGCGGGCGGCCAGTACGTCGTCCTTCATGGCCTGCAGGCGGGCGAGCTCGTGGTTGCCGAAGGCAACTTCAAGATCGACAGCGCACTCCAGCTCCAGGCCAGACCGAGCATGATGAGCCCAGCTGGCGGCCAACCCGCAGGCGGGCACAACCACGGCGGCGGTGCGGAGACCAAGAAGATGGCGATGCCATCGGGCCAGGGCCACACCGCCATGCTCTCGGCGGATGCACGCGCGCGCCTACAGCGCATCGAACGGGCCTACGCCGACATCACCGCTGCCGTCGATGCGGGCGACGTCGATCGCGTCAAGGAACAGTTCGACCGGCTCGGCGAGACCGTTGCCGGCACGCCGATGCAGCTGTTCGAGGGGGAATCCCACAAGATGTGGATGGAGCTTTCGATGCGCCTGTCGAACGACGCGTTCGAGGGCCGCACGTCCGCCGATGCGCAGGCCGCGAGGGCCAGCCTCGCGAAGCTCACCGAGTCGGTCGAGATGATGCGCAAGCACTTCGGGACGAGTGCAGAACCGCCATCGAGCAAGCCCGTCGCGCTACCGGAACCCGCTCGCGCGGCCCTCGCGCGGGGCTGGGAGGCCTACTCCGAGCTGCACGCCGGCCTCGCAGCGGATGACCTCAGCCGCGCGCAGTCGGCCGCCGCGAAGCTGGCGAACACAACCGAAGGCGTCGAAGCGACGGCCCTCCCGGCCGTGGCACGCGATGCCTGGCAGACGCTGACGGGCACGGTCGCCACGAACGCCCGGCAGCTCGCAGAGAGCGAGGACATCGATGGTGCACGAGCGGCGTTCGAGCGCGTCTCGAATGGCGTGGAGGCGGCGCTCCGCGGACTCGGCTCACCAGCGATGGTCCACGTGATGCGTTGTCCGATGGCGTTCGACGGCCGCGGCGCACGATGGCTGCAGGGCTCGGATCAGGTGCAGAACCCCTACTACGGCGCCGCCATGTCGGACTGCGGCACCGCGATCGAGGTCCTCGAGCCCCGCGAGGATCGCCGTGGTAAGTGACGCCACTCGAGAGCCGACGTCGTTCCTGGACCGACTGATCTGGTTCTGCCTGCGGAAGAAGCTGGTCGTCTTCCTCCTCGTGCTCGGCGTCATGGGCTGGGGCGTGCTCGTCGCCCCGTTCGACTGGAAGGCCTATGGGCTGCCGCGCGACCCGGTCCCCGTCGATGCCATCCCCGACATCGGTGAGAACCAGCAGATCGTCTTCACCGAGTGGATGGGGCGATCGCCCCAGGACGTCGAGGACCAGATTACCTACCCGCTCACCGTCGCCCTGCTCGGGCTGCCCGGGGTCAAGACGGTACGCAGCTACTCGTTCTTCGGCTTCTCGACCGTCTACATCATCTTCGACGAGGACATCGACTTCTATTGGAGCAGGAGCCGCGTCCTCGAGAAGCTAAACAGCCTGCCGAGAGGCACGCTGCCGGCCGACGTGCAACCGGCGCTCGGCCCGGACGCCACCGCGCTCGGGCAGGTCTACTGGTACACGCTCGAGGGGCGTGATCCCGATGGGAACCCCACCGGAGGGTGGGGCCTGCAGGAGCTACGGAGCGTGCAGGACTGGTATGTCCGCTACACGCTGCTGGCGGCCGAAGGCGTGAGCGAGGTCGCCTCCATCGGTGGGTTCGTCGAAGAGTATCAGATCGACGTCGACCCGGACGCGATGCGCGCGCACGGCGTCGCGCTCGATCAGGTCTTCGAAGCCACCAAGATGTCGAACCTCGATGTCGGCGCCCGCACCATCGAGGTCAGCCGCGCCGAGTACGTGATCCGCGGCCTCGGCTTCGTCGAGAGCGTCGAGGACATCGAGGAGACCGTCGTGCGCGTCAACGACAACGTCCCGATCCGCGTACGCGATGTCGCGCACGTCACCAAGGGCCCCGCCCTGCGCCGAGGGGCCCTGGACAAGGGCGGCGCCGAAGCCGTCGGCGGCGTCGTAGTGGTCCGCTACGGCTTCAACCCGCTGCAGGCGATCAAGAACACGAAGGCCAAGATCGCCGAGATCGCGCCCGGCCTGCCGACCAAGGCGATCGCCGACTTCCGCACGACATCACGAGACGCGTTGCGCAGCTTCGCAGCTCGGCAGGGCTTCAAGGCGTTCGACGGGGACGATCTCGACCAGGCGGCGTGGGTGCCGTTCCTGAAGTCCCATGAGAGGTCGTCCTGGCCGGCGGGTGTGAACCTCAGTCAGGTGACGATCGTCCCGTTCTACGACCGCACCGACCT
>JAGQRB010000292.1 GCA_020425925.1 Planctomycetota bacterium | reverse complement strand
TGCTCACCGAAGATGGCACCTACGATGTCGTCGGCGGCGTCCAGGGTGAGACCTCTGCGGTCGCGGTCGCCGTGCTCGCAGCCGCGCGGCCGCACGTCGAGGTCACTTTGCGGACCGCGCCGTTCGTCGCCATCGAGGGGATCGTGCGGGACGATCGTGGCACGCCGTTGGGCGATGTGCTCGTCGGTGCGCGGCAGGACCGCGATCGCGATCCGGTGAGCCGCGAACGCATCGACCTGCAGGGCGGCTACGGCGGCATCCGTACGGCTGCCGACGGGACGTTCCGGTTCGAGGCCGCCGCGGGCTTTCCGTACGAGCTCCGGGCGCAGGCGATCCCCGGCAATCGCGAGCTGTGGGCGACCGGGCCGACCGTCGTCGCGCCCGCGTCGGGCGTCGTCGTGGTGGTGCGCGATGTCGATCGGCAGGGCTTCACGATCGCGGGCCGCGTACTGCGCGCGGCGGACGGCAGCCCGGTCGCGCGCGCGCGGATCGCACGCATCACGCACCACGGCAGCGGCGCGAGCCACGGTCCGGTCGGCACCGCGGTCGACGGCGAGTTCGAGGTCGGTCCGCTCGCGGTCGGTGCGCGCTACTCGTTCGAGTTCGAGGCACCGGAGCTGGCGCCGGTGGTCGTCGGCCCGTTCGAGGCCGGGCTGCGCCGCGAGGAGGTGACGGTGCGCCTGCCCGAGTTCGGGCGGGTGCGCTGTCGCGTGCAGCGACCCGACGGCACGGTCGCGGTCGGCGTGTTCGTGAGCCTCAACTTCGAGCCGTACGATCCGTTCGGGCCCGCCTGGCAGGGCGACACCGACGCCGATGGCGTGATCGAGTTCGAGCGCGTGCCGCCGCGGGCGTACCGGGTGCACGCCGCGGCGAAGGCGGCGATCGGCGGTGAAGCCGATGTCGAGACCGTCGTTGCGTCGGGGCAGGCGACCGATGTGACCGTCGTCCTGTCGAAGTGATCCTCGGCCCGCGCGGACGGCCGGGTTGACGGCGCAGTCCGCGCTGGCTACAGAGATTGCGGTCGAGAGAAAAGGGAGGCGCCGGGCGTGAATGCAGCGCGATTTTCGGTCGCTCGAGTTCGCCGTGACCGCCTGTTGCGAAGGAAACCCCTCCACACTGGAGCCTCGTGTCATGAGAAGACTCGTCTCGTTGCTGTTCGTCAGCGCGATCCTGCAGCCCGTTTTCGCGCAACAGTATGAGTTCACCGTCCCCGCCGGCTCCTCCGGGAACTGGAACAACGTCGCCAACTGGGTCGTCGGTGGCGTCCCGGCTCCCGGGTTGCCGGGTGCGGCGGACGACGTCCTGATCGTCGGGGGCGGTACGGCCCTGATCCAGGACGGCGACAACATCGTCGTGCGCACGATCACGATCGACGGTGCCGTGCGCTCGGTCGCCGCGACCTCGGCGAGCATCGAAGCCGTCCGGATCGACGTGCGCAGCACCGGGGTGTTCGAGGTCGGCACGATCGCGAACCCGTGCGTGGCCGATTTCACGATCAAGCTGCGCGACGAAGCGCCGGCGCCGGCGGTGCTGGACGAGTCGCAGCTCATGGTCATGCCGGGCGGCACGTTGTCGCTCGTCGGCAACACCGCGGCGAACAAGGCGTCCTGGGTTCGCCTCACCAACCTGACCGGCCTCGGGATCGGCGACTGGCAGGGTGCCCATCCCTCGGTTCCGAACGACCTGATGTTGCTCGAACCGACGAACACCTCGGGCGTGGGCTCGTCGCTGAACTGGCAGATCGGCGACGAGATCGCGGTCACCTCGACGGACTTCGACTGGAACCAGGCCGAACAGCGCAGCATCTTCTCCGGGCCGACGAACTTCGGCGGCCACGCCCTGGTGCAGACCGACTCGGTGCTGTCGTTCCGCCACTTCTCGGTGCCGTTCGCGACCACGAAGATGCTCGGTGGCGTGCCGATGACGGTCGACATGCGGGCCTCCGTGGCGCTGCTGAATCGCAACCTCCGTGTCATCGGCACGAGCCCGGTGGCCGCGCGGTGGGGCGGCGACATCATGATCATGTCCAACAGCAGCGCCGTGAGTTCGGTGCTGATCAAGAGCGTCGAGCTGACGAACATGGGCAAGTACGGCGCGCTCGGGCGCTACCCGGTCCATTTCCACCTCTGCGGTGACATGGCCTCGACCGGGCCCCGCATCGAGGACTGTGCGATCCACGACTGCCACAACCGCTGCCTCGTGATCCACCGGACGGATGGAGTCCGAGTCGCCAACAACGTGTTCTACAAGACCTGGGGCCACGCCTTCTTCCTCGAGGACGGCAAGGAGACCGGCAACGTGATCGAGCACAACCTCGGCTTCGGCGTCCGGTTCCCGGAGATCGAGCAGGTGCAGGGCAACCTCAACCGTGAGTTCGGCCGCGACATGAGCTGGTCCGGCGCTCGCCTGCCGGCCGGGCAGACGACCTACAAGTTCTTCCGTTACCACGATCGCAACCCGACCGTGTTCTGGCTCTCGCACCTCGCCAACACCGTCCGCGACAACATCGCCGCGGGTAGCGACGGCTACGGCTTCGCCTTCGACTTCGCCGGCCTCGACCTGCCCTCGAACGCCACCTCCAACAACGCGTTCATCTACTCGAACTACTACGCGAGCAGCGGCTTCGGCCCTGCAGCAGACCACCAACGGGTGACGTTGAATGGTGCGGGCGGGGCGCGCGACTTCGAGTTCGCCCGCAACACCGCGCACTCGTGCGCGACGTTCGGCATCATCGCCGACAACGACGGTCAGGGGCGCGCCCGTCCCGTGCTCATGAACGGCACGACGGTGTCCGGCCACGCATCGCTCGAGTTCAGCGACTGCACCGCGTTCAAGTGCCGCACCGCCGGCATCTGGTATCGCCAGTACGGGGAAGCCGTGTGGTCCAGGGCGCGGGTGTCGGACTGCTCGACCGGCGTCTACCTCGCCAGCGAGGGCTACACCGAGGACGGCGCCTACTGGGGCATGCGTTCCGACACACCCGCGTATCCGTATGTCATCGACGACGTCTTCAAGGCGTGGAGCGGGACTTCCGGCTTCGGGCCGGTGGCGCCGGCGATGTCGCACCAGCTCCTGATCGACTCGGTGGTCGTCGGTGACTCCGACAACTTCGGACACGATCCGGCGCTCGGCAGCGGCAACAAGGACTGGGTGCCGTTCGCGTCAGCTGCCGATCGCTCGCTGGCGTCGACCCGCTTCGTGGCCTTCTGGCCGCCGTCCACGGCGTTTCCCGGTCAGGCCTGGCTCACGTGTCACACCTACAGCGACCCCGGGATCAGCGTCTCCAGCCAGGACGCCGGACGCCGCGCCTGGATCAAGGGCTTCGACATCTACGACGGCCTCAACGGGGTCGTGAACACGACGTTCGAACGCTACGAGGATCGCGACGTCGCAGCGGTTGCCGGCGGCTTCCAACCGCGGCTCAGCGGCGCGTTCGGGACCAAGGAGGTCGGCAGCGTGAGCTGGGTAGTAACTACCAATCCGGGTGTCGGCAATCCCTGGGAGATCGACCCGCGGAACTACGTCTCCGGGCTGTCGTTCTCGGCGGTCGATCACAAGATCGCGATACCGGCGCCGCGCTTCCGGCACGCCTTCGCCGGTGGTCCGGCCTGGCTCGGCTGGATGTACAGCAATGCGCTGAACGACGTACTCGTCAACGATCTCGACGGGTCGCTGACCGGTTCGGGGCCCGGCTGCGTGTTCACGGACAACGCGCAGCTGATGCGGACCAACGGCACTTCGAACTTCAAGACCTACACCACCACCACCGCCCAGGCGAGTTACACCTTCCATCTCCTGCCCGCCTCCGATGGACAGCCCGCGCAGGTGCAGATCGAGTACCCGTGGAGCTTCACGGATGCGTTGATCCCCGCCAATTCGACTGACGCGTCCGGCTTCGAGAACCTGCTGGTCACGACCGTCGATCCCAACCAGGTGATGCTTACACGGCTGCTCTACGACCAGGGTGCGTCGGGTGCGGGGCTCGGAACCGTCAACCCGGCGCTCCGCAGTGACCCGAACCGACAGGGCCTGAAGCGCATCTTCGGCGCCAACCTGCTGGTCGGCGGCACCGGTACCGCGCCGCTGTACGAGGTCGAGTTCGACAACCACATGACCACGGCTGTCGCGCCCGTGCCGCCGTTCCGGGGCACGGTGTCCGGCCTCTGCAACGCCGATTTCGCGGCGCGCGTGCGATTCGGTCCCGCCGGCGGCAGCGTGATCCTGTGCTTCCGCAAGACCGCGAGCCCGGTCGCCGTCGACATCGTCGCGCCGCCGCTGGTCCAGCCGCCCCTGCTGCCGAACGCCTACCGCCCCGCCACCGCGGTGGCGTTCGCGCCGACCACCACCGATCGGTACCGCGTGCTCGCTTCGCTGCCGTCGGTCGCGTTTCCGGGACCGCTGCAGGCCGCGGGCGTCTCCGACGGCTTCTGGTTCGACAGCGGCACCTCGTCGCTCTACGTCAAGCTCACGCTCCCGACCCGAACCGCCGGTCCGGGCAACAACGGTGTCTTCTCCGGTGCCGAGCGCATCGTCGAGATCAGGTACTGACGGGCAACTGACCCTGGCTAGGGCGCGGTCGGCGGTGCAAGATCGTCCGCCCGATGACCGCCCCGCGCATCCTGGTCGAACGCCGCGAACCCGCGACGCTGCTCGTGACGCTCAACGCACCCGAGCGGCGCAATGCGATCGACCAGGAGATGGTCGATGCGCTGCACGCGATGCTCGACGCGGTGGCGTCCGACGACGAACTCGCTGCGATCGTGATCACCGGCGCGGGCGAGAAGGCGTTCGCCGCGGGCGCCGACATCGCCCAGCTGCGCGAGCGCACCTCGGCCGACGCCGCGAAGGCGATCAACAGCACGGTCTTCAACCGCATCGAGGAATGCCCGGTGCCGGTGATCGCGGCGATCCGCGGCTACGCCCTCGGCGGTGGCTGCGAACTCGCGATCGCGTGCGACCTGCGCGTGCTCGGCGAATCCGCCCGGCTCGGCCAACCCGAGGTCAAGCTCGGCATCATCCCGGCCGCCGGCGGCACCTACCGCCTGCCGCGTCTCGTCGGCCTCGGCCGCGCGCGCGAGCTGATCTACACCGGCCGCATGGTCGACGCCGGCGAGGCGCTGCGGATCGGGCTCGCGAACGACGTCGTGCCGGACGCCGAGGTCGTCGACCGCGCGCTCGCGCTGGCGGCCGCGATCGGCGCCAACGGCCGCCTCGCGGTGCGGGCGGCGAAGCGGGCGCTCAACGCGCTGTCGCGGCCCGGGCACGACGGTGCCGTCGAGCTCGAGAGCTCGCTCCAGGGCCCGCTGTTCGACAGCGCCGACAAGCGGGCGCGCATGGACGCGTTCCTGCAGCCGCGCGATCGACCCGCAACCAGCCAATGACCGTCACGTTCCCGAAAGTCACCGTTCTCGGCGCCGGCACGATGGGTGCCGGCATCGCTCAGGTCGCGGCCCAGGCCGGCTCCGAGGTCGTCCTGCAGGACGTCACCGCGGAGCTCGCCGAGCGCGGCCGCGAGCGGATCCGCGCGTTCCTGCAAAAGGGCGTCGACAAGGGCAAGACCACGGCAGCGGTTCGCGACGAGACGCTCGCGCGGGTCGCGACCGCCACCGACCGCGCGGTCGCCTGTCGGGCCGCCGATCTCGTCGTCGAGGCCGTGCCCGAACGCCTCGAGCTCAAGAACGAGCTGTTCCGCGAGGTCGCGGGCGCCGTGGCGGCGGACTGCGTGCTCGCGAGCAACACCTCGTCGCTGGCGTTGAGCAAGGTCTTCCTCGGCGTCGTCGGGCCGGAGCGTTGCGTCGGGATGCACTTCTTCAACCCGGTGCCGCTCATGAAGCTGCTCGAGATCGTGCGCACCGACGCGACCTCCGCCGCGACGATCGAGCGCGTCACCGAGTACGCGGTCGCGCTCGGCAAGGAACCGATCCTGGTCGTGGACAGCCCGGGGTTCGCGAGCTCGCGCCTCGGCGTCTGCCTCGGTCTCGAAGCGATCCGCATGGTGGAAGCGGGCGTGGCGTCGGCCGAGGACATCGACAAGGCGATGGTGCTCGGTTACGGGCACCCGATGGGGCCGCTGCGGCTCACCGACCTCGTCGGTCTCGACGTGCGGCTGGCGATCGCCGACTACCTGCGGCGGGAGCTCGACCTCCCGGGGTTCGAGGCCCCCGCGCTGATGCGCAAGATGGTCGCGGACAACCAGCTCGGCCAGAAGACCGGGCGGGGGTTCTACACCTGGTGAGCGCCAGGTCGTGCTTGTC
>JAGQRB010000005.1 GCA_020425925.1 Planctomycetota bacterium | reverse complement strand
TTCGACTACGGCAACTTCGAGACCCGCGACTGGGACGGCGGCCGCGCGCCCGAGTCGCCCGACAACGTGCGCGGCTGGTACACCTACGACAGCCGGGCGCGCTACGGCGTGAACTACTTCGGCCTCAGGAACCGCATCGGCATCCTCAGCGAGGCCTACAGCTACTGCGACTTCGAGACCCGCATCGCGGCAACGCACGCGTTCGTGGTGACCACGCTACGGACGCTGGTCGAGCGCCGCGTCAACGTGCTCGGCGCCTGCCGCGCCGCCGATATGCGGCCGGCGATGGTCAAGGAGCGCCCGTGGTTCGGCTACGACACGGTCTTCGGCCCGCCCGAGCAGCTCGACATCCTGGTCGGCGAGGTCGACCGCGTCGAGGACCCCGACGGCAACGTGCGCTTCGTGCGCAAGGGCGACGGCAGCCCCGAACGCATGCCGGTGCTGCGCGCGTTCAAGGCGCGCACCCAGCGCAAGCTGCCGAACGCGTGGGCGGTGCTGCAGCCGTCGAAGGCGGTGATCGAGCTGCTCGGGCGTCACGGCATCGAGTTCGAGACGCTGACAGCCGCGCAGGCGGCCTACGCGGAGCGCTTCCGCGTCAGCAAGAAGAAGAAGCCGAAGCGCCCGTTCCAGGGCCACCAGGAGCTCGTGCTCGAAGGCACCTGGGACGCGTCGAGCAAGCTCGAGCTGCCGGCGGGCACGCTGCTGGTGAAGAGTCGGCAGCGCCTCGCGATGCTGGCGGCGAACCTGCTCGAGCCGACCAGTGACGACGGGCTGTCGAACTGGAACTTCTTCGAGGCGACGACCGACGACAGCTACCCGGTGGTGCGGGTGTACGAGCAGGACAAGTGATCCGTCTCGTCCCGCTGTCCCCTGCGGTGATCGTCGCGCTGCTGGCCGCGACGGCGACGGCGCAGACCCAGCCGAAGTTCGCGACCGGCGACCCGAGCACGCTGAGCTGTCGCGTCGTCGACGTCGACGAGCTCGATGACCATGCGCGCATCGTCACGATCGAGGTCAAGAACCCGGGCCCGACCGCGGCCGAGCCGCTGGCATTCGAGATCCGCTGGCGCGACCGCAAGGCCAAGACCGAACGCGTCGAACGCTGCGAACGCGCGGCGCTGCCGCACGTCGCGCGCTGGGGCCGGCCGACCCCGGCTGGCGGCAAGCAGCGCTACCGCATCCGCACCTCGCTGCCGATCGGCAAGCGCGGTGCAGAGGTCGCGGTCGTCGCCGCCGCGTTCCATGACGGCGCGCCGGTCGCAGCGCCCGAGATCGGCATCGGCACACCCGAACAGGTCCAGCGCACCTCGCTCGCCGGCACGTTCGGCGTCACGCAGGTCGCGCTGCACAACCCGTTCGACCACGCCGTCGATCTGCTGCTGCAGGTCGAGCTGACGCAGCCGACCGATTGCACCGAGCTGTTCGGCGTGCGCCTGCCGGCGGGCGGCGACCTCGACTGGCTGCTGACCTCGCGCCCCGGCAGCGCCTCGCCCTACCTCGATCCCGACCTGCCGCCCGGCGCGATGCTGAAGGCGACGAAGTTCACCGTCGTCGACTGGATCCTGGTCGGCGAGCCCGACGCCGCGGCCGGCGGCAACGTGCTCGAACCGGCCTGGACCACCTGGTATCGCTGGCCGGAGCGCGACCTCACGGTCAGCGGCGAGTTCACCTACCGCGAGCGCCTGCAGCGGGCGGGCACGCCCGGCGAGTACGACGACTTCGTGATCACCGGGCGGTTCACGCTCGAGCACGGCACGCCGCGCGTGGTGGTCGCATCGGGCGAGGGCGCCAACCCGGCCGGCGCGCTGCTCGCGCTGTTCGCCGACGTGCTGCGCCCCGACTTCGCGACGCTCGCCAGGGGCGCCGGGCTCGAGCCGGTCACCGGCGACCGCGTCGCGATTCGCGGCCGCGGCTGGCGCCTCGGCAGCCAGCGCTCGAGCGTGGCATTGCAGAACGGCGAGACGCCGGCGAACGCCTACGAGAATCTCGAGGTCAAGGACGGCCGCATCGTCAGCTCCGGCTACGGCGACGGCGAGCGCACCCTCTGGGAGCACCGCGACGCCGGACCGGGGCGCGAGGGCTGGCTCGTGACGCGCCGCCACGACGGCTCGACCGACACCTCGTACGCCTACGCCGAGCACGGGAGCCGACTGGTGCCCACCTACCTCGCCGAGACCGTGCGCTACGGCGAAGCGCTCTATCGCTCGTCCGAGCTCACGATCCGGAACCCGACCTTCGACGGCCGCGATGCTGTCGCGCCGGTGCCGCCCGCGGGCCCGGGTGCCGCGACGCTGCGCGCGATCTGGGACTCGGCCTATCGCCTGACGAGCGAGCCGATCGAGCTCGAGGCGCGCTTCGAGGTCCGGAACCCGGGCACCGACCTGATCTGGCGCGGCCAGAAGAAGCTCTCGGGCAAGGTGCAGGTCCGAGGCTTCGGCCGCAACCTGGTGCACGCCGACTTCGACTTCGACGGTGAGCTTTCGGCCGAGCTGCGCCTCGGCCTCGCCGCCGCGATCCGCGACCGGTGGCTCTTGTGGTACTCACGTGATCCCAACTGCCGCGCCGCGTTCGACGAGCAGTTCGAGGGCGCGACGATCGCCGACAAGACCACGAGCGGCGAATTCCCGATCGAGAATGGCCGCGGCATCGAACGCGTGCGCACCAGGGACGGTGTGCTCGTCGGGTTCGAACGCGCCGGCGGTGTCGCGGTGCGGGTACAGACGGCGAAGATCGGCGACCGGGTTGCCGTCACCCGCATCGAGGAGGACTTCGGCAAGTGGCAGAGCGCGATCGCCGTCGAGCTGACGCCGGTCGGCGGTCACCTGCTGCCGAAGAAGCTCGTGCTCGAGCGCGTGTTCGATCGGCGCTGGGGACCGGAGACGCTGACGTTCCAGAGTTGGAAGGTGCGGTGAGGGTCGCAGCCTGGATGCCGGTGTGGCGAATGCTCGGCAGCGGCGGCAACGCCGCGTGGGAGCTGCCGATCCCGAACCAGATCGGCCTCGTCGGCCTGCACTTCTACAACCAGGCGCTGGTCTTCGACCCCGGCACCAACGCGCTCGGCGCGGTGATCTCGGACGCCGCCGAAGCCGTCGTCGGCCGCTGAACCGTCAGCGCCGCGCCGGCGGCATGCGCCAGAGATCGCGCGGCTCGTCCGGCAACGGCTGGGTCAGGGCGTAGTCCATCTCGTAGAGCCGGCGGTTGTAGTCCGACCAGACGGGATCCGAGACGAAGATCGGGTTGCGCTCGAGGCTCGCCTCCCAGGCATTGAGCCGCCGCAGCAGGTCGGCGGCGATCGCGGGCTCGGCGGCGATGCGGTCGTCGCGTTCGCCGAGGTCGTTGGCGAGGTCGTAGAGCTGCGGCAGCTGGCTGTTCGGCCGCACGAGCTTCCAGTCGCCGACGCGCACCGCCGAACCGCGCAGCCCCATGCGCCAGAACAGCGCCTCGTGCGGCGCCGTCGCCATGCGGCCGGCGAGGAACGGCAGCAGGTCGACGCTGTCGTAGATCGGCCCGCGCCGCGCCGGTCGCCCGGCGCGCGCCTGCCGCACTCCGGCCGTGGGCGGCTTGCCGCCGGCGGCGGTGACGAACGTCGCCATCACGTCGAGCGCGCTGACCGGCTGGTCGTAGACCCGCGGCGCGAGCTGCCCGGGCCAGCACCAGAGCATCGGCACGCGGACGCCGCCCTCGAGGAACGTGCCCTTGCTGCCGCGCAGCGGCGCGTTGATCGCGTGGCTGGCCTCGACCGAGCCACCGTTGTCGGACAGGAACACGACGAGCGTGTTCTCGCGCTGCCCGGCGCCGGCGAGCGCCGCCATCAGCTCGCCGATCGCGCGGTCGAGGCAACGCTGCATCGCACAGTACTTGCGCCGCGCCTCGTTCTGGATGTGGGCGCAGGCGGCGAGGTCGTCGGGCCTCGCCTGCAGCGGCGTGTGCGGCGTGTTGTAGGCCAGGTAGAGGAACCACGGCCGCGCGTCCTCGGCGGTGACGAAGTCGATCGCCTCGCGCGTGAACCAGTCGGTCAGGTAGGGCACGCGGATCGCGGTCGGCGGCTCGTGGCCGCGCAGCAGCTGGTTCTGCTCGAGCGTCGGCCAGTAGCCGTGGTGGCCGCCGAGCATGCCGAAGAAGGTCTCGAACCCGCGCGCCAGCGGATGGTGCTCCGGCACGCTCGCGCCGAGATGCCACTTGCCGACCAGGCCGGTGCGGTAGCCGAGTTCGTGCAGGCGCTCCGGCAACAGCGGCTCGTCGAGCGGGATGCCGGCGAACGCGTCGACGACGTGTTCGGGGTGCGACAGGTTGTGCTCGAAGCCGAAGCGGCAGCCGTGGCGACCGGTCAGCAGACCCGCGCGCGACGGCGCGCAGACCGGGCCGGAGACGTAGGCGGCGGTGCAGCGCACGCCGTCGGCGGCGAGGCGGTCGAGGTTCGGCGTCGCGATCTGCAGCGAGCCCTGGCACGACAGATCGCCGTAGCCCATGTCGTCGGCGACGATCAGCAGCAGGTTCGGCGGCCGGCGCGCTGGGTCCTGCGCGGGCAGGAATGGCGCGAATCCGACGAGCGCGAGCCAGACGGCGACAGCGGCAACGAAGGGCTTCGGCATCGGCGGAATCCTACGAGATCGGTCGGGGCTGTTACGGCATCAGTGTGCCGTGCTATGGCCCACGCCCCCCGGCCGGAACCCGGAGCCATCGCCCGTGAGTCGCCACCTGCAACCCGCCGTTTCTCCGCTGCTCTCGTTCCCGTTGCTGGTCGCCGCGATCACGGCGCAGCTGTCCGCACAACTGCCGGAACTACTCCCCGCACTGCCCCGCGAACTACCCCGGAGTGTGATGCCGAAAGCGATCGCCGATTCGCTGTCGGTCGACCCGGCCCAGGATCGCGTCGTCGTGAAGCTCGCCGAGGGCCGACCCGAGCTCGCCGACGGCCGCCACATCCTCGCACCGGACATCTGCGCGGTGATCGGCGAACGACTCGTCCGCCCCTACTTCGAAGGTCTCGAGGTCGAGCTCGCGGCGCTGCGCCAACGGCAGCTCGCGGCAACACCGCCGGGCCGGACGCCGGACGTCGACCTCGGGCTCTACTACGAGGTCACGACGCAGAACGCCGCGGACACCCGGTTGCTGGTGCAACGGCTCAACGAGCTCGCCGCGGTCGAGCTGGCCTACGCGCGTGCGCTGCCCACGCCGCCGCCCGGCGACATCCTGCCGGTGACGCCGGACTTCACGCTGTTCCAGGGCTATCGCGCCGCGGCGCCGGCCGGCGTCGACGCCGACGCGCTGCTCTACACCACCGGCGGCAGCGGCAGCGGCGTGCGGGTGCTCGACATCGAGTTCTCGTGGCAGCTGCAGCACGAGGACATCGCCGCGCTGCGACCGTCGTCGGTGGTCGGCCCGATTCCGGGCCCGAACTACGAGGACCACGGCTCGGCGGTCGCCGGCGTGATCGCCGCCGACGCCGACATCTACGGCGTCACCGGCCTCGCGCCCGACGTCGAGCTGCGCGTGACGACGGCACAGGTGTTCGCCTGGGTCGACGTGCCGGGTGCGATCGCCACCGCGATGACCGCGCTCACGGCGGGCGACGTGCTGCTGATCGAGCTGCAGGTTGGCGGACCGCTCGGCTACCTGCCCGTCGAATGGGAGCAGGCGACGTTCGACGCGATCCGGATCGCCAGCGGGCTCGGCATCACGGTCGTCGAGCCGGCCGGCAACGGCAGCGTCGATCTCGACCACCCGTCGCTCGGCGGCCTGTTCGACACCAACGTGCGCGATTCGGGCGCGATCGTCGTCGCCGCTTCGGGAGCCGGCATCGCGACGCGCGCGAGCTTCAGCAACTACGGCGCGCGCATCGACTGCAACGGCTGGGGCTACTGGGTCATGACCACCGGCTACGGCACCCAGTTCGATCCCGGCGACCAGCGCCAGCGCTACGCCACCGCGTTCGGCGGCACCTCGTCGGCGAGCGCGATGGTGACCGGTGTCGTCGCCGGCCTGCGCGGCGCGGCCGAAGCCCAGCTCTCGCCGCAGGAC
>JAGQRB010000291.1 GCA_020425925.1 Planctomycetota bacterium | reverse complement strand
GTCCGGCAGCCGCAGCGTCAGCACGACCGGCTTGCCGACCGCGGGCTCGCCGTAGAAGTGGCGCAGCACGGCGCGGCCCTGGATGCGTTCACCGCGGAACACCACCGGCTCCTCGAGCTCGAGCGCGACCGCCAGCCGCGGGCGCTCGTACTTGCCGACCTCGAAGGTGCCGCGGAAGTCCGGACCGTCGGGACGCGAGACCGCGATGGTCCAGGTGCCGAGCTCGGCGTCGACCGGCAGCTCGAGCGCGCTCGCGAAGGTGCCGAACGCGGAGAGCTCGAGCGCCTCGGTGCGCAGCGGGCGGCCGTTCGGCCGGCTCACGTGCAGGCGATAGCCCGCACCGGCCGGCACGCGGTAGAGCCCGTTCGCGATCTCGCGCAGGATGCCCTTCAGCTGCACGGTCTGGCCGGGTCCGTAGAGCGGCCGATCGGTGTAGAGGTAGCCCTTCGGCTGCAGCCCGGGCGAGAAGCCGAGGCCCGACAGCGGCAGCGAGCTCGCCCCCGAACCCGACGGCGCGACCGCGAACACCACCAGCCGGTCGCGCGCCTGCAGCGCGTCGCCGGCGAAGCGATAGACCCCGTCGGGGCCGGTCGCGCCTTCGGCGAGCACCTTCTCGCCGTCGCTGAGCACGACGCGGACGCCGCCGGCCGGCTCGCCGCGGCGGGTGTCCTGCGTGAAGACGAAGAACTCGTGGCGGTTGCTCTTGCTGATCAGCGCCAGGTCCGACACCAGCACCATCGTGGTGGCCTCGAGCTCGCGGTCGTCGACCTTGACGACGTAGGCACCCGGCTCGGTGAAGCCGATCGCGACGTCACGCTCGGTCTCCTGGTGCCGGCGGTAGCCCTCGACCGCGCTCTCGAACGTGCGATCGGGCGCGATGATCTCGATGTCGAGGCGGTCGACCCCCGCGATCGTATGGGTGGCTCGGAAGTAGTCCTCGAGTCCGAGTCGGTAGATCCGGACCCGAACCTGCTCGATGTTGCGCGAGCGGATCGCGAACACCGGCTGCTCGTCGGTGCGGAAAACGTGCGCCGTCTGCAGCTCGAGCGACTTGCGGGTCAGCTGCGCGATCGCCGCGCGCGCCTGGGGCGCGAGCGGCCCCTCGACCGCGCGGTAGGCCGCGAGCGCGGCCTCGTAGTCGAACTTCCTGGTCTCGTGCAGGCGGCCGATCGCGAACTGTGCGCGCGAGCTCGCCGGCTTGCCCGGGTACTTGGCGACGCAGCGTGCATAGGCCGCGCGAGCCTCGTCGTAGCGCTCCTCCTCGACCAGCATGTCGCCGAGCCGGGCGTGGATCTCGGGATTGCGCGCGTCGAGCGGGTGCTTCTGCACGAACGCCTCGAACCGGGTCCGCGCCGACTCGAACCCGCTGGCGCCGCGCTGCTGGTCGGCGACGGCCATGCCGTACTCGGCGTCGACGATCGCGCGCTGCACGCGCTCCCATTCCGAGTGCGCCGGATGCAGCCGCAGGTAGTCGCCGTAGGCGGCGATCGCGCGCTCGAGCTCGCTCTGGCCGAAGAGCACGTCGCCGACCATCGCGCGCGCGTCGGCGACTTCCGGCAGGCCGCTGTCGCCGGCGGCGGCCAGGAACCTCGCGAGTGCCGCGAGCGCGTCGCTGGTGCGACCGCAGTGCGCCTGGCAGCGGGCGATCGCGAACTCGGCGGTGCGCGCCTTCGGGTGACCGGGGTGCTGCTGCTGCAGCGCGCGCAGCGCCGCGATCGCGCGATCGAGTTCGCCCGGCACCGGCGTCGGCGCGCCGTGGGACAGCGCGATCTCGTAGGCCGCGTCGCCGGCGATCGGATCGTCCGCCGGCAGCTCGAGCGCGAGCAGGTCACGCAGCACGACCCGACTGCCGGCCGGATCGCCGCTCCGGCGCAGCGCCCGGCCGAGCGCGAGCAGCGCACGCGGCGCCTCGCGTTGGCCTGCGAGCGCCGGCAGCACCGCGCGCAGGCGCGGGATCG
>JAGQRB010000290.1 GCA_020425925.1 Planctomycetota bacterium | reverse complement strand
GCCGCGCCCGCGCGCGCCCATGATCCGCGTGCTCGAGCTCGGTCCGGAGGCCGGGGCCGGCGGTGGTCGCGTCATCGCGCTCGGCACCCCCGAAGAGGTCGCGGCGACGCCGGACAGCCACACCGGGCGGTTCCTCGCGGAGAAGCTGCGGGCCACCGCACGGCCGGCCGGGAAGGCGCCGGCGCGACGGGTCACCGCGACCGGGCGTCGGAGCGCCGCCCGCCGTAGCAACGCAGGAGGCGCATGAGCGAACCACCGCTGATCGTACAGGCGGACGGCACCGTCCTGCTCGAGACCTGGCACGCGGACTACGAGGCGGCGCGCGACCGGCTGGCGCGCTTCGCGGCGCTCGAGAAGTCGCCCGAGTACGTGCACTTCTACCGCATCACGCCGATCAGCATCTGGAACGCCGCGGCGCTCGGTGAGAGCGCCGCCGACACGCTCGCCTGGCTCGAGGCCGGCGCGCGCTACCCGATCGCGGCGCCGGTGCTGGCG
This sequence comes from Planctomycetota bacterium, assembly GCA_020425925.1. GTDB lineage: Bacteria > Planctomycetota > UBA1135 > UBA1135 > UBA2386 > JAGQRA01. The sequence continues at coordinate 5,391 of JAGQRB010000290.1, read as the reverse complement.
CAGATCGCGGACTGGTTCCGGCGCTACGGACTGTTGCGGCTGACGGCGGCCGGGGCGGATCGGCTGGCACTCGAGTGCGAGGACGACGACGTCCGCAGCGAGCTCGCCGACGAGGCGCGGCTCGACGAGCTGCTGACGTTCGAGGACGACGGTCGGATGACGCTGCCGGCCAGTGCGCGCGGCGAGCTCAAGCGCCTGTTGCTCGCGATCGGCTATCCGGTCGAGGACCGCGCCGGCTACGCCGACGGCGAGCGGCTCGCGGTCACGCTGCGGCAACGGACCCGCGCCGGCGTGCGCTTCGGGCTGCGCGACTACCAGCGCGCGGCGGCGGCCGCATTCCACGCCGGTGGCTCGGAACTCGGCGGCTGCGGGGTCGTCGTGCTGCCGTGCGGCGCCGGCAAGACCGTCGTCGGTATCGCCGCGATGAGTCTGCTCGGCACCAACACGCTGGTGCTGACGACCAACACCGTCGCGGTGCGGCAGTGGCAGAGCGAGCTGCTCGACAAGACCGAGCTCGGACCCGACGACATCGGCGAGTACACCGGCGACCGCAAGGAGATCCGCCCGGTCACGATCGCGACCTACCAGATGCTGACGCACCGCAAGGGCAAGGTCGAGGAGTTCACGCACCTCGGTCTGTTCGATCGCGGTGGCTTCGGGCTGGTGATCTACGACGAGGTCCATCTGCTGCCGGCGCCGGTGTTCCGCGCGACCGCGGGCATCCAGGCCCGGCGGCGACTCGGTCTGACCGCGACGCTGGTGCGCGAAGACGGTCGCCAGGACGAGGTGTTCTCGCTGATCGGCCCGAAGCGCTTCGAGGTGCCGTGGCGCGAGCTCGAACGCAGCGGTTACCTCGCCACCGCGCGTTGTACCGAGGTGCGCGTACCGCTAGGGGACGAGCGTGGCGCGCGCTACGGACTGGCATCGGCGCGGGCGCAGATCCGCATCGCGGCCGACAACGAGCAGAAGCTCGACGTCACCGGTGCGCTGCTCGAGCTCCACCGCGGCGACCGGGTGCTGGTGATCGGCCAGTACCTCGAACAGCTGCGGCGGCTCGCGACCGTGTTCGGGTTGCCGCTGATCACCGGGCAGACGCCGAACCAGGAGCGCGAACGGCTGTTCGCCGCGTTCAAGTCGGGTGAGCTCGAGCGCCTGATCGTCAGCAAGGTCGGCAACTTCGCGATCGATCTGCCCGACGCCAACGTCGCGATCCAGGTGTCCGGCACGTTCGGCAGCCGGCAGGAGGAGGCCCAGCGGCTCGGACGCGTGCTGCGGCCGAAACAGGGGGGCGGCACCGCGCACTTCTACACCGTGGTGTCGGCCGACACCCGCGAGCAGGAGTTCGCGCTGAAGCGCCAGCTGTTCCTGACCGAGCAGGGTTACGGCTACGCGATCGTGACCGCCGACGAAGTGCTCGAGCTGGCCCGGGCGGCGCGGGAGGCGCGGGCATGAGTCGACTGAGCCTGCGCGCGCTGCTGCTGCGCGCCGACGAGGAGGTCGTGCGGGACTGCGCGCGACAGTGGTGTCGCGACGCCGAGCCACCATCGCAGCGCCGGGCCGCGATCGCGGCCGCCGCCGGCGGGATGGAGGACGAGACCCTGGTGCTGCAGCGCCTGACCGCGCTGCCGCGCAAGCTGCAGGACCTGCTCGAGCTGTTCTTCGCCGATGACGGCGCGGTGCGCTCGGTCAAGGATCTGATCGGCGAGGTCGGGGGTGCGTTCAAGAGTCGGTTCGATCTCGAGGCGACGCTCGCCGCGCTGCATCGCGAGGGCTTCCTGTGGCCGGCGAAGGCCGACGCCGGCAGTGCGTGCGACGACCCGCGCTGGGGCGTGCCGGGCGAGCTCGTCGAATGCGTGCGCGAGTATCGTCGGCGGGCGGAACGCGAGCTGCAGGACTCGCTGACGCTGCAGGGCTTCCTCGACGCGCGCTACTTCCGCGACCGCGGCCGCGAGCAGGGGACCGGCGACAGCAACGGCAACGGCAACGGCAACGGCTCGGGCAACGGGCGTTCCGCCGATCACGCCCGCAAGATCTACAAGCTCTACACCATGGAGAGCTCGATGCGGCAGCGCGCCGGCAAGCTGGCGCCGCCGCTGCGGGCGCTGGTCGACGACGTGCTGGTGCGCTACGGCGGCATCGCGGCGTGGTCCGATCTCGTCGCCGACACCGAGCTCGACGACGGCATCGATCCGGAGTTCGTCGGCAAGTCGCTCGAGGAAGCGATGCTCGGCCTGGTCGGTCCCCTCGATCTCGCCCGCATCGGCATCCAGCCGATCGACCAGGCGGTGATCGTGTTCCACGAACTCGCGCTGTTCCTGATCCGCGAGCGCGGCGCGAGCGCGATCCCGACCGTGACCGAGGCGCTCGTCTGTGGCGGCGACTTCGCGACCAACGTCTGCCGGTTCCTGCGCGAGCTGCAGCAGAGCAAGGTGCTGTTCACCGCCGACGGCAAGCTCTTCAAGGCGTCGCAGAAACGCATCGCGGGTCTGCTGCTGCCGGTGCCGGGCGGCTTCCTACCGCCCGAGTCACTGCTCGAAGAGCTCTACCGCTTCGCGCTGCAGCGCCGGCTGATCGACCGCCGCGGCGAACGGTCGCTGCGACCCACCCCGGCGGGTCAGGAGTTCGACCGCAGTGCGCTGGCCGAGCAGACGAAGATGCTGCTGGCGCACTTCGTCGAGGATCGATCGCTGCCGGGCGAGACCTACCACCAGGTGCGGATGCGGCGCGTGCTGCTGCGGCTGTTGCGCCGGGCCGAGCCGATGCTGTGGCAGGACGCAGCGATCCTGCCGTTCCTGGCGCGCAACGCCTACCTGGCGCAGCTAGACAGCAAGCCGGCGGAGGAGTTCTTCGCTACCCGCTTCCAGGGTGGCGGCTACACCCCGAGCGAGACCCTGCAGCAGATGTGCTGGAACCTGCTGGTCTGGGTCAAGAAGCGGCTGTTCCCGCTCGGCCTCGTGGATCTCGGCCTGCAGTCGGGCCGGCTGGTGGCGATGCGCCTGTCGCAGCTCGGCACCGAGCTGCTCGACGCCGAGCCGGCCGCCAAGGTCGGCGGCACGCGCAGCAGCCTGGTGGTGCAGCCCGACTTCGAGGTGCTGCTGTTCGGCGGCGACGACGTCCACGACGTCGCACACTTCCTCGATCGGTTCGCCCGCCGGATCAAGAGCGATCACGTGCTGCATTTCAAGCTCGAGCGCACGACCGTTGCGGCCGGCCTCGCCGAGGGGCTCACCGTCGCGGCGATCCTGCAGGAGCTCACCGATCGTGCGCGCGTGCCGGTGCCGCAGAACGTGCGCTACAGCCTCGAGGAATGGGGCGGCGAGAAATCGCCTTGAGCCGGTGACACCGATCCTTGCAAAGGGCTCGTAATGGGCTTCACGTTCTGCGCCTGAACTCCGATCACGTCTCTTCCGACTGCATGCAACCCGACATTCTGATCCTCGGCGCCGGCCCGGCCGGTCTGGCCTGTGCCATGGAGCTCTCGCGCAAGGGTCGCCAGAGCGTGATCGTCGAGAAGGACGCTCAGGTCGGTGGGCTCGCCAAGACGCTGCGCATCGAGCAGGACGGCGAGCTGTTCCTGACCGACATCGGGCCGCATCGGTTCTTCTCGAAGAACAAGTACCTGTACGACTTCATCGAGGACCTGCTGCACGAGGAGTGGCGGCTGGTGCCGCGGCAGACCCGGCAGTTCATCGACGGCAAGTTCTACGACTACCCGGTCAAGGCGTCGCAGACGTTCCGCAACATCGGGCTGTGGAAGAGCCTGCGGATCGTGTTCGACTACTTCTGGGCCCGGGTGTCGTACGGCGTGTTCGGTCGCAAGCTCGCGACCTTCGAAGACTACGTGGTCTCGAACTTCGGCCGCACGCTGGCCGAGTTCAGCATGATCAACTACTCGGAGAAGATCTGGGGCATCCCGGCCGCCGAGATCCACCCGGACTGGGCCAAGCAACGCATCAGCGGACTCAATCTCTGGAGCGTGTTCGCCAAGGCGATCGGGCTCGGCGGCAAGAAGGGACCGAAGTCGCTGGTCGACCAGTTCTACTACCCGCAGTTCGGCACCGGACGGATCTACGAGGAGATCGCCAAACACCTCGTCGCCGTCGGCAGCGAGCTGCACGTCGAGAGCGAACCCGTCGCGGTGCGGCACGAAGGCGGCCGGATCACCGCGGTCGACGTGCGCGACAAGGACGGCCAGGTCCGGACGTATCATCCCGACCACCTCGTCGAGTCGGTGCCGCTGACACGATTCCTCGAGCTGCTCGATCCGCCGCCGCCGGCCGCGGTGCGCGAGGCCGCGAGCGGGCTGAAGTGGAGGGCGCAGGTCTACCTGTTCCTGACGCTGGCGAAGGACTCGATCACCAAGGACAACTGGATCTACTTCCCGAACAAGGACATCCCGTTCGGTCGCACGAGCGAGATGAAGAACTTCAGCGACGACATGTGCCCGCCGGGCAAGACGTCGTTCTTCATCGAGTTCTTCGCGTTCGAGGACGAGCCGATCTACTCGATGACCAAGGAGCAGGTCTTCGAGCTCGCGATCCCGTACTTCGAGAAGTGGGGCTTCTTCACCCGCGACGAGGTCACGAGCGTGCACCTGATCAAGCGGCCGTGCGTCTATCCGGTCTACGACCTCGAGTACGATCAGCGGCTCGGCGTCGTCCGCGACTGGCTCGACGGCATCGAGAACCTGATCTACGTCGGTCGGCCCGGACGCTTCCGCTACACCAACCAGGACCACTCGCTCGAGATGGGCATCCTCGCGAGCCGGATGATCCTCGAGGGCCGCAAGTACGATCTCGACACCATCGGCGCCGAGAACGAGTACTTCGAGAAGGGGCCGATCTACGAGAAGCGCATCTGATGCCGGGCGCGCCGAGGCGCGACGGCAGTGGCCGCCTCGACCCGGAGCTGCTCCGGCTCGTGCTCATCACCGACGGACACGGCGAGCTGGCGCGCCTCGAACGCATCGTCGCGGCGGCGGTAGCGGGCGGCGTGCGATGCGTGCAGTTGCGCGAGCCGCGCTGGACGGCGCGGGCGCAGCTGCAGGCCTGCGAACGGCTGCGGCCGCTGCTCGACGCGGCGTCCGGCATCCTGCTGGTCAACGACCGCGTCGACATCGCGGCCACCGGCGTCGCCCACGGCGTGCAGGTCGGTGGGCGTTCGATTCCGGCCGAGCTGGTCCGCAGCGTGCTCGGCGACGATCCGGTGGTGGTCTACTCGGCACACGATGCCACCGAGCTCGATCTCGCCGCCGCGACGCGCTGTGATGCGGCGACACTCTCGCCGGTGTGGCCGACCGGCAGCAAACCCGGCGCGCCGAACCTCGGCGTGGCAGCGGCCGCCGGCGCCACCGCACGTGCGCGGCTGCCGGCAGTGTGGCTCGGCGGCGTC
>JAGQRB010000289.1 GCA_020425925.1 Planctomycetota bacterium | reverse complement strand
GTCCGGCAGCCGTCGGTCCAGAGGTCCGCCCGGCCGCAATGCCGCGATCGTGCCGTCGTCAGCGGCGGCGCGGCGGGTCAGTCCTGGCAACGGAGCTCGGCGCACGAACTGAAGGCCTGCTCCGAACGGTCGCCGAACGCCGGCCTGCCGACCACGCGCACCATGACCGCGTCGATGGGCGCCGTCAGGTCCAGGCGAAAGCGCTGCCCGTCCCGCAGGCCGGCGGAGTCCGTCGCGGTCGTCGCCGGGTAGTCGGCGAGCGCGCCGATCGTCTGCCAGTCGTCGGCCGCCGTACGCCGGACCTGCACCTGCGGCTTGCCCGCCGACGCGTCGAACCAGCCGCCGTCGTGGAAGCAGTGGCCGTGCGCGAACTCGATCGTCGAGACGCGCCGTGGCGAACGCAGCGCGACTTCGTACCAGTCCCGTTCTGCGGCCTCGCCGTCGTAGGTGACGACGAAGCTGTCGGTGTCGCCGTCGACGATCGAACCCTCGACGTTGCCGGCGCGGCTGCGGGCGCTACCGACGAGCTCGAACCTGCCGGTCGAAGTCCCCCGCTGCAGCCAGACCCGATAGGCCTCGCCACCGGCGCCGACATCGGCGAACGGGCGCAACGGCAGGCGTTCGCGAACACCCGCGTGCCAGAGCATGGCGAGGAACGAACCCGGGTGCTGCCGGTCCGGCTCGACCGGTGCGAGGTCGAGCGCGAAGCCGCTGGTGAGCACGTCGGGCACGCGCGCGCCGTCGAGCGACAGCACCGCGGGCCCCCAGCAGAGCAGCGTACGCGCCGGGTCGTGGGGATCGTCGACCACCCTGCCGCGACAGCGCAGCCGCAGCGTGACCCGATCGGTCGGTGCCCAGGCCCGGGCCGGCAGCTCGAGCCAGCCGTCCCCTGCGCAGCTTCCGGTCTCATCGCCGATCGTCCACTGCGCCGGCAGCGCCCACTCCGAGAGCCGCAGGCGCACGCCGAACGTCGCCGGCAGCTCGCCGGCGAAACCGAGCTGCACGTCGCCGCGGAACGGCAGGCCGCTCTGCAGCGTGAACTCGACGAGGCGGCCGCCGAGGCTGGCGCTGCCGCGACAGGCCGCGAGCAGCGGGAACACCAGCATGTCCCGATCGCCGTCGCGACCGAGCTGCGCGGCGCCGCGCGGCAGCAGCGCGATGCCGCGCGCGCCGCTCGAGGTGCAGCAGGTGATGGCGGTGTCGTAGGGCTTGTGCCCGAACAGCGGCGTGTAGTAGCAGAACGCGCCGCCGTCGGGACGCTGCGCCGCCGGCAGGTGGTTGTAGGCGGTGCGTTCGAGCTCCCGGCCGAACCGCGCCTCGCCGAGCTGCTCGAGCAGCTCGAGCTGCAGCTGCAGCCAGGTCACGGTCACGCAGGTCTCGGCCGGCGACGCCCCCGGACCGGTCGGCAGGTGGCCGCCGCCGACGAAGCGCTCGTGCGCGCTCATGCTGCCGGTCGGCAGCAGCTCGCGGGCGACGATGTCGTCCCAGGCGGCGAGCACCGGTTCGAGCAGCTCGCGCTCGCCGGTGGCGCGATGCAGCACGCACAGGCCGAGCAGGTTGGAGAGCATCTCGTAGGCCTTCGCATTGGCGACACCCGCGACGTGGCCGTGGCGCCGCAGCCCGTCGGCGATGCGCGGGCCGCCGGGGTGATCCCAGCTCGCGATCAGGTAGCGCGCGAACGCGAGATAGCGCGGGTCGCCGGTGCAGTGGTAGAGCCGCGCGATCGGCTCCAGCACGGAGGTCGCCGCCATGCCGACATGGGTGCCGGCGGCCAGGATGTCCCGTCGACCCGGGCCGAAGGTGTCGAGCAGCAGGTCGGCACCGCGGCGGGCGGCAGCGAGCGCCGCGGCGTCGCCGGTGGCCTCGTGCCACGCCAGCAGTCCGAGCAGCGCGTACTTGATCGTCCAGACGTCCCAGTCGGCACCGGGCAGCAGCTGGAAGCGCTGGTCCGGCAGGTAGGCACCGAGGTAACCGTCGGTGCCCTGGGCCGCGAGCAGTGCGGCGCCGGCCCGATCGAGCCGCCCGCGCAGCCGTTCGTCGTCGCGGTAGCGCAGCGCCAGCGCAGTCGCGTGCATCCACTTGCCGAGGTGTTCGCCGGCCCACGGCTGCAGCGCCGGACGGTGCGCGAACGGCGCGATCCGCGCATCGAGGTCGACGGTCGCGAGCCAGTGTTCGCGATGGGCTTCGACGCGTTCGCCGAGCCAGCCATCGAGCTGCAGTGCACCCGGCGCCAGCGGTCGCAGCACCGGCGTGATCGACCGCGGCCGAGGTTCATCGCTCGCGGCCTGGGCGGCCGCCAACGACGCCAACAGGGCGAGCGGGAGCGCGCGTGCTGTGAATCCCATCGGTCGCAGGATAGCCGACGCCGCGCCCGCGACGCGGTGCCGGACCCCGCCCCACCGAGCTACACGGTCGCCGCCGCATCGCCCGGCTCGCGGCGCCAGAGCGAACCGATCCGCCCACCGGTCCGCTCCGCGTACGGCACCAGACGACTCGCGAACGGAACGCGTCGCACCAGCTTCACCGGTGCCCCTGCGAGCAGGTCCGCCAGCCGCTCGGACTCCGCTTTCGTCTGGTTGACGACCACGAGCAGCCCGCCCGGTCGCAAGCTGACAACCGCGCGCCGCAGCAGGCGGCGCGGCTTGAGGTGGTGCAGCGGCGCCCCCCACTGCAGCAGCGAGTACGTCGACAGGAACGGGAACAGCATCGTCACGACGTCCTGCGGCGGCAGCTCGAGGCGCACGAAGTCGGCGACCTCGAACGACACGCCATCGCCGGCGAGCGCGGCGTGGCGCTCGGCGTGATCGGCGCGCGAGTGGCCGTCGCGGTAGATGCCGTAGCCGTCGATCTCGATCCCGCGCAGCCGCACCGGACGCGGGGCGCCACCACCGAGCCGTGCCAGCCAATGCTGCAGCGCCGGGGCGTAGCCGAACGCGCCGCAACCGACATCGGCCGCCGCGATGCGGTCGCCAGCGAGCGCGACGCCGTCGGTGAGCGCACCGAGTCGCTCGAACAGCGCGAGGTTCTCGGCGAAGACCAGCGGCGACACGGCCCCGCGCAACGTACCCGGATCGAGCTCGCGTTCGAACCTCGCCGCCAGCTGCGAGGCGTGCTCGCGCTCGCGACCGGCGAGCCAGCCGAACTGCCCGTCGACACCCGAGCCGCTGATCGCCGGGCACCCGCGCCGCCAGCGCACGCGCGAGCGCACCGCGAACGCGAGCTCGTTCCACGGCACGCGCAGCAGGCTCGCCGACCGACGCAGCAGAGAGGCCATTCCCCGGTCGTATCGGCAGCCGACGCCCCCGGTCCGAAGTGTACCGACGAGCCGTTCGGAGCGCGGGACCCCGGGGTGTGCGGGGCCTCGGACGCGACGCTGCGCCGCGGCGTCTACGCGCGCCTCGGCGGTTGACGCGGTCCGCGGCCGCGGCGATCGTGCGCCCTGCCCCGCGCGCCGCCCCGTTGCCGTGAACGAAGTCCGAGATGCCTCGACCGCCCGCCGCGGCCTGCTCGCGATCGCGCTGCTGCTCGCCGCGGCGGCGCTGCTCGGGCTCGGCATCGCCGACTTCTGGCCGTGGATCTCGGACGATTCGTTCATCGCGCTGCGCTACTCGCGACGGCTGCTCGCGGGCGAAGGCCTGACCTGGGACGCCGGACCGCCGGTCGAGGGCTACTCGAACCTGCTCTGGATCCTGCTCTGCGCCGCGCTGCGACTCACGGGCCTCGGCTGGGTCGCGACCGCGCGGGTGCTCGGCATCGCCGCGACGCTCGCGACGTTCGTCGTGCTGCTGCGCGCGCGTGTGCTCGCCGCGCCGGCGGGTGCCCCGTCGAGCCTGGCAGCGCGCGCCTGCATCCTGCCGCTCGCCGCGCTCGCGCCGGTCGCGCTCTGGGCGATCGGCGGGCTCGAAGGCCCGCTCGCGATGCTGCTCGTCGCCTACGTCTTCGTGCGCGTCGGCGAGGTGCTCAGGGACCCCACCGGCGGCAGTGGGCTGCCGGCCTGTCGCGCCGCCGGCATCGCGCTGTTCTTCCTGGCGCTGTGCCGCTCCGAAGGCCCGCTCTGGGGCGGGTTCGCCGGGCTCGGCATCCTGCTGTTCGCGCGTTCGGGGCCGGCCGGCGAATCCGGCGTCCTTCGCAACCGGCTGTTGTGGCGCCGCCTGCTCTGGCTCGGCGTGCCGATGACGATCGCCGTGCTGGGTCACCTCGCGTTCCGACTCGCCTACTACGGCGAATGGGTGCCGAACACCGCGCACGCGAAGCTCGGCACCTCGCCACAGACGCTCGCGATCGGCCTGCTCTACGTCGGCAGCGCCGCCCATGTGCTGAAGAGCCTCTGGATCCCGGCCGCGATCGGCGCACTGCTCGCACTCTTCGACCGACGAACACGCGGCCTGGCGCTGATCACCGCCGCGGCGGTCGCGACCTGGACCACCTACGTCGGTTTGATCGGCGGCGACTGGTATCCGCTCTGTCGCTACCTGCAGGCGAGCTACGGCCTGCTGGCGCTGCTGGTCGGCCTCGGCCTGCGGCAGCTGGCGCGCTGGCAGATCGGCGGCCGACCGATCGGCAGCGGGCTCGCCTGGGCATCGGCGATCGCCGCAGTCGTCGTCGCGCGTCTCGATGCGCGACTCGATCCCGAGGATCCGTACCAGGTCGTGTCGCACTGGGAGTGGCGCGGCC
>JAGQRB010000288.1 GCA_020425925.1 Planctomycetota bacterium | reverse complement strand
TGCGCCGTGGCGGCGACCCGGATCGCCGGCATCGCGCCGCGGGCTTGCCCGTTCGTCGAGCGAACGCGATCATCCCGCCGCTCTCTCTCGCTCCGTTCTCGCCCTCAGCTCCTACCGACACACCCCCGACTCCATGACCAAGCTCCTCCTCGTCTCGGCCGTTCTCTCCACCGCCGTCGCCGCGACGGCGCAGTGCACCAGTGGTCCCGGCCCCGGCGCCGTGCTCACCCAGGATCCCTTCGCCGCCAACTTCTACGTCGGCTCGCCTTTGACCCCGTCGCCCGGCTTCACGGGCTTCACGCTGCTGGTCGACGTCGTCGCCGACACACCGCTCAAGGTCACGACGGTCGAGACCTGGCTCTACGACCAGGGCGCCGGCAACCCGGTCAACCCGAACCAGGTCGGCAACCTCGGCAACGTCAACATCTACTACTGCGCCACCAGCTACGTCGGCGCGGCGACGATGCGGCCCGGAACCGCGGGCTCGCCCTGGCAGCCGGTCGTCGATGACAATGCCGCGGTCGTCACCGGGACGGTCACGGTCGACGCCTTCCCGAACCGGTCGATCGTGACGCTGTCGAACCCGGCCGGCTTCGTGATCCCGCAGGGCGCCTTCGGTCTCGCGTTCGAGTTCAATCCGCCGACCGCCGGTATGAACCCGGGCCCGCTGCACCCGCTGATCACCTCGCCGAGCGGCAACCCGCCGCGCAGCGACCAGTTCCTCGCGATCGGCAACCAGGGCTTCCAGAACGACGCGTTCGAGGTCGCCGCTTCGACCACGGACAGCATCAACCTCGAACTCGGCTACACGCCGTTCGCCAACGCCGGCTTCTGGCAGGCGTTCGGAGTGGGTTGCTACTTCGACCCGGAGGCGTTCTACGAGGAGTTCAACGCGCCGGGCTCGTTCGACCTGGCGAACAGCGCGATGACCGGTGTCGCGCAGGCGAACAGCTGGAGCTTCACCAACGTCGGCACCACCGGCTTCGTCGCGCCGACCACGACGTCGCTCACCGCCAACCCGCCGGCTGTCACGTCGGGCGGGACCTGGGACGATGCGCTGTCGGCCCCGCTCGGGTTGCCGTTCACGTTCCAGGCGCCCGGCGGCGTCGCGACCAGCACGATCACCGTCGGCAGCAACGGCCACGTCCTGCTCGAGGCTGCCACGACGGTCAGCGACGCGTTCGGCTACTACAACGCGCTGGCCGACTTCCGGGACCGTGGACCGCGCATCGCACCGTTCTGGGGTGATCTCGATCCCTCGGTCTCCGGTGGCATCTACGTCGAGCACTTCGGGGTCGCTCCGAACCGGTTCACCTGTGTCACCTGGCAGGGGGTCGAGGAGTGGAACGCGCCCGGCTCGGGCAACACGTTCCAGCTGCAGCTGCACGAGAACGGCAACATCGAGATCTACTACCAGAGCGTGAACGTCGTGTCGGCCCCCGCGCTGGTCGGCTACACCCAGGGCGGCGGCGCGCAGCTACAGACGCTCGATCTCTCGGCCGGCCTCGCCGGCGGCTTCGAGAGCGGCGACGGCGCGACTCCGCCCGAGCTGACCATGACCCGGCGCCCGGCGATCGGCTCGACCGGGCCGAACACGCCCGAGTTCCTGGCGTCGAACATCGATGCGGCGTCGACCGGCCTGGTCGTCTTCGGGCTCAATCTGACCGGCACCGCGACCGGGATCTCGCTGGCGCAGCACGGCATGCCCGGCTGCACGTTCTATCCGACGCTGACCGGGTTGGTGTCCGCGTTCGTCGGCGTCACGCCGGCGGGCACGTCGGCCTACCCGTTCCCGATCCCGGCCGACCCGATGCTGATCGGTCTGCCGCTGTTCGTGCAGTGCGCGCCGCTGACGCCGGGACTCAACGCCGGCAACCTGATCGTGTCGAACGCTGTCTGCGCCATCGTCGGTACCTGATCGTCGGTCGCCGTCCGCCCGGCCGCGCTGGCCGGCGGACGGCTACGCGTCGGCCCGCATGCCCGCGAGCACCTGCCAGCCGACCAGCTGCATGCGCGGCAGGTGGAACGGGCCCTTCCACAGGTTGCCCTTGAGGCCGACCGACAGCCGCCCGTCGCGGTGCAGATAGCCGAACCACTCGCCGTGCTCGGGGTCGGCGAAGTGGCCGTGGGCCCAGTCGTGCACCATGCCGTGCCAGGTCGCGAAGCGCGCCTCGCCGGTGGCGCGATGCGCCAGCAGGGTCGCGAGCACGGCCTCGTTGTGCGGCCACCAGAACTTCATGTCGTGCCAGTACTCCTGCACCGGTTTGCCGTCGAGGTCGCGGAAGTAGTAGATGCCGCCGTACTCCTCGTCCCAGCCGCGCCGCCACATCCAGTCGACCATCGCGACGCCGAGCCGGGTCAGCTCGCGGTCGCCGCCGCGGTGCCAGGCCTCGTCGAGCACGAACCAGGCGGCCTCGAGCGCGTGGCCGGGGTTCAGGGTGCGGCCGTCGAAGTGATCGATGAGTTCACCGTGCGGCCCGACCGTCTCCATCACGACCTCGAGGTCGGGCTTGACGAAGTCGGTGCGGATCTCGTCGATCGCCCGGTCGACCCATTCGGCGGCGAACGGATCGCCGAGATCGTCGCGCAGGATCTTCGCCGTGATCAGCGCGATCATCGGGAAGGCGATCGACTTGCTCGGGCGCGTGGCGGGGTCGACCTTGGGCGGGATCAGCCCCGGCGTCGTGCCGTAGCGGATCATCAGCCGGAACAGCGCGCGGGCCTGCTCGGCGGCCTGCTCGTCGCCGCTGGCGCGCGCCCAGGCGGCGAACGCGATGGCGCCGAACGCCTCGCTGAAGACGTAGCGGCGCCGGCGCAGCGGTGCACCTTCGCGCGTCACCTGGAACAGCATCCGACCGTCGCGGTCGAAGCAATGCCGGCGCAGGAAGTCGACGCCGTGGCGCGCGAGCTCGAACCACTCGGCCCGGCGCTCGACCGTGTTGCACAGCGTCGCCAGCAGCCAGGTGAAGCGACCGTGCTGCCAGACGCCCTTGTCGGTGTCGACCACGGTGCCGTCGCGGTCGAGGCAGAACAGGAAGCCGCCGTGCTCGCGGTCGACGGCGTGGCGCAGCCAGAACGGTAGCGTGTCGAGCAGCAGGCCGTCGCGGTAGGTGGCGGACAGTGCGTCGAGTCGTTCGGGGTTCATGCCGAGCGCGCCGGGTCGAGAGCTGGTCAGTTCAGATCGAGTGTCAGCACGAGGCCGTTCGACGTGATCGCGCCGGCGGCGTTGGGGATCGCGCTCGAGCCGAACACCGCGCCCTGCGCCTTCACCGCGACGCCGGCGAGTCCAGGAGAGTTCGGAATCGCGAGCGCGTCCGCGAACGACGCGCCCGGGCCGATCGCGAGCACGGCGGCGTCGGGCGAGACGAACCCGAAGCATCCGGGCATGCCGAAACCCGTGAGGTCGAGCGCCGGGTCGAGCCGCTGCAGGCCGTAGACCACGGCCGCGAGCGCGCTCGCGGTCGGGATCTCGCCGACCGTCAGGTTCACGGTGGTGCCGATCACGGGGCGCGCGTCGCTGGTGAGCGCGAGCGCGTTGATGTCGGGGTACGACGAGATCTGCCCGACGGCGGAGAGATCGATGCCGCCGGGGTCGTGCGCCGCGCCGGGACCGAATCCGACCACGGTGGTTCTGGTCGCGGCCTGGCACGTCCGCCAGCGCAACTCGACGTCGCCCGTCGCATGGAAGCCGAGCTGGAACGTGTTGACCTGCACGGTGCCGACGGTCGGCACCGAGTCGAAGGTCACGTAGGCGGCGCCGTTCGGCGCATCGACGTCGAAGTAGACCCCGGCGAAGTTGACCGGCTGGAGGTCGTTCCAGAATGCGGCCCAGCGCGGCGTCGGGGCGACCGCGAGGATGTGGCCTGAGCCGGCGCAGCAGCCGGCATCGGTGTTCCGCTGCAGCCAGACGAAGCCGTTGCTCGAGATCCACAGCCTCGTCGTGCTGCCGCCCGGATACGGCAGCGTGAAGCCGAGGTTCGCCACCCTGACCTGATCGCCGCCCAGCGGGAACGCGGTCGACGGCGTGAACCACGCGGTGCTCGTGTTCGGATCCGGAGTCGGCCCCGGAACGCCGACGTAGCCGGCGCCGGTCCAGGTGAACTCGAGGCTCGAGTCCGAGAGATCGAACGGCACGGTCGCGTGGTCGAACGACTCGTAGAACGCCGCGGTCGCCGTGTCGTAGCAGCCGCTGCCGATGCGCACCGCGGTCGCGAGGTCGACGGCCGTGTCGATGAGGTCGAAACCCGTCGCGATGCCGATGCCCGCACCGTGCGGGCCGACGGCGACCGTCGTGCCGGTGGCGGGGTCGATCGTGTGCAGCGAATCGTCGTCCGAGTTGGTCGCGTACCACACCCCGGTGGTTCGATCGATCCCGAGCCCGGAGAACCGCGCGAGGGTCTGCGACAGCATCGTCGTGTAGCCGGTGTCCTTGTCGATCTGCACGACGTGACCCGGCGACGTGATCCCGAACAGGTTGCCGTTCACGTCGGTGTCGAGGCACGTGATGGACTCGAAGCCCGAGTCGCCCAGCAACGTCGGCGCGCCGGTCGCCGGGTCGAGTCGGTAGACCCTGCCGTCGCGGTTCGCGAGGTAGAACCGCTGCGTGGCGTCGTCCCAGGCGAGCGCACGCCAGCCGTCGCTGTTGAGCTGGTACACCGGCGTGAACGCCCCCGAGACCTGATCGAGGATGCCGATCGATCCTCCGGTGTCGGTGATCGTCCAGAGCAGATCGGCCGCCTGCATGTAGGTCAGGTCGCTGCCGGATACCGGGTAGGTGCTCGCGAGCTGGGTCGCGCTGCCGCTTGCGACGTCGACCGAGAACAGCGCGGTCTGGCCCGCATCGATGAGGTAGCCGGTCTGCGCCGGCGCGAGACCGGTACATGCAAGGAGGCCGAGGAGGCGGAGCGTCGTCATGGTTCCAGGGATTCCGAGGCCGGGCTCGGGGTGGGGCCCCACGAGGCTCCCCTGGAACCCGTCGGGCCTCAACCCCCCCGGGCGGGGCGGCCGGTGACTGCGCGTCGGGCCGGGCCTTCGGCGTTGCTGGTCGAACAGAGGATTCCGAGAACCAGGGCCGGCGGTCGCGACACATTCCCTGCAGCCCGTCCCGAACCCGAAGAACTCCCGGATGCCAATGCTCACCCGATTCCTCACCGCGGCGATCGCCCTGCTCGCGATCGCGACCGCACCGGCCCAGTCCTTCACCGTCCGGTTCGAAGGCAGCGTCATCGGTCGCGGCGATACGATCCACTTCTGGTCCAGCGCCGGTGGCAGTTCCTACACCGTCGTGATCGCCGACGAGCGGGGGCCGATCGCGACGGTCCACGTACCGGGGTCGGACTACACCGTGACCCCGCTCGTCTGGACGCCACCGGACGGTCGCGGGCGTCCGGAGAGCGTCGTCACCTCGCACGTCGGGAAGCTCGAGGGCGACGACATCGACGCGGTCTGCACGCTCGACTGCTTCCCGGCCGAGACGGTCGTGCCGACGCCGGCTGGTCCGGTCGCGATCGCGGAGCTCGGCGACGACGGTGTCGTGCTCGGATCCGACGGCAGGGCGACTCGGATCGAGCGCGTGGTCTGCAGCAACGCGCGCGATCTCGTCGCTCTCGAGAGCGCGGCGGGATCCTTGCGCTCGACGCCGGGCCACCGGTTCTTGATGGCGGACGGCGAATGGAAGGCCGCGCGCGAGATCGGCGCCGGCGATCGACTCGCCGGCGGTGGCGGCGAGGTCGAGATCACCGCCGTCCGGGCGCTGCGCCTCGAGCGTCCGGTCGCGGTCTACAGCCTGTTGCTGCGGTCCGGCGAGCCGTTCCGCATCGGCGCCGCCGAGCTGGTGACCGCGTCCGCGCGGCGCTGACGGCGCCGCTCCCGGCCGCGGTGCTGGGCACCGGTCGCGACGCGCGCTACGATCGCGCCCCCGCCGGCGTTCGATCGGTCGGGAGATTGACCGCGAAACCCCACGACCGACGCCACCCGATGTCCCGAGCCACGCCTGGGAGTGTGACCCGCGGCCCCAGTCGCGGGGCCCGGCGGACCAGTCTGTCGCTCAGCGAGCTGGTCGACGAGCTCACCGCCGCCGTCGCGGCGGCCGGGGATCTGGCAGCGGCGAAGCACGCCGCGCGCCTGCTCGGGATCATGACCGCGGAGCTCGGTCAGGTGCTCGAGGTCCCGGGCAACCGCTTCTCGCGTGCCAAGGCCTGCGAGACGATCCGCATGCTGATGTCGCACCCGGCGATGACGCTGGCGCGGCTCGCCGGCGGAACCTTCGTCGACCTCGGCTGCGGTGGCCTCAATCCGCTGGCGAGCCTGGTCGTGCTCAAGGCGGCGGGTGCGGCGCGCTGTGTCGGCATCGACCTCGACGTGCTGCGTGAGGAGCTCGCCGTCCCGGCGCTGGCGCGCACCGCGCTCGAGCTGATGGGAGCGCCATCGCTGTACTTCGGTGCGCAGTCTCCCAGCGCCGACGAGGTGCGCCAGAACCTCGCCGGGCTCGACCTCGCAGCCTGTTTGCAGACCGGCGAGCGGACCGTCGCCGCCGTCGGTGCATTCCCCGTCGAGTATCGCTGCCGCTCGGCCGACGACACCGGGCTCGAGGATGCCAGCGTCGACGGCATCACGAGCACCTCCTTCCTCGAGCACGTCGCCGACGTCGACGGCGTGATCGCCGAGATGGCGCGCATCAGCAAACCCGGCGCCGTCGGCTACCACGGCATCGACGGCAGCGACCACCGCAACTACGTCGATCCGCACCGCGACGTTCTCGCATTCCTTGCCGAGCCGTCGCCCGAGCCGATCGTGTTCGGCTGCAATCGCGTCCGCCCGCTCGATTTCGTCGAGCGCTTCGAGGCCCACGGTTTCGAGGTGCTGGAGTGCCGGGTGGTGCGCGAGGCCGAAGTCACCGAGGCGAGCCGGGCGCGGATGGCGGAGCCGTTCCGTTCGATGTCGCTGGAGCGCCTGCGGGCGCTCGGGGTCCGCCTCGCGGCCCGGCGCCGCTGACCGCCGCGCCGACTCAATCGGCGGCGAGCAACGACCGGCAGGTCGCCTCGAGCGCGGCCGTGGCGTCGTCGTGCATCGCCTGGGTCGGGTAGTAGTGGTTGTAGAGCCACCCGTCCTCGTGACGACGGGTGCCCTCGATCGCGGCGTCGGCGCGCCACAGCCGTTGCGGAAAGCCGCGGTTGCCGACGCACTCGACGTAGCCCGCGGCAGTCGCGGCGATCGCGTCGACGGTGGTGCGGTCGATGAAGTGCGGGAAGCCGCCGAGCAGCTCCGCGACGCTGCCGAAACCGGCCTCGTAGTCGGGCTTCCGCGCCGCGAACCAGAACAGCACCGTCGGGCAGCCGACCTCGGCGATCAGGGCGCGGAACTGCGCGCTGAAGTCGGCGCGGGTCTCGGCGAGCAGGCGGGCGACGAACTCGCGCGGTCGCGAGGCCAGGATGCCCGGCAGCAGCGGCTCGAATCGTCCGCGTTCGCCGGTCGCGGTCAGGATCCCCTGGATCTCGCCGTCGGTGTGGAACTCCGAGTTGCTGGCGCTCCGGCCCGAGAGCACCTGCGCGACCACGAGACGGGCGCGCTGCAGGACCGACAGCAGCGCGGGCTGGCGATAGAGCGCCGGGCCGCTGCCGCCGATCGCGAGGTTGAGCACCGGGATGCCGAGGCGCTGCTTCAGTTGCGCCGGGAACGGCTGCTCGCAGAAGCGACCGAAGGTCTGCGCGGCACCGATGCACGCCACGAACGGTGCGTCGAGATCGACGGCGGGGCCGCGGATCGGGCGCTGCAGACCCGGCAGCTCGATGAGTCCGTAGTCGAAGTGCGGCGCGTCGAGGTTCTGGTAGTAGCGGGACATGGATCGATGACGGTCAGTCGTCGCAGTGTCCGAGCCAGGCCGTGAATGCGGCCCGCAGCTCGGCGTAGTTGCCGATCGCCAGGTGCAGCGGATCGGTGCCGGTCTTCTGCTGGCCGACCTGCAGCGGGTGCGCGGGCAGGCCGAGGAAGCGGACGACCTCGTCGCCGACGCGCCGTGGATCGGCGGCCAGGGTTTCGTAGTCGAGGCGGAGCAGCCGTCGGTCGGCGAACTCCCGCTCGGTCAGGCGCTCCTGCTCCCGGCACCTGAGGAAGTCGCGGACGCAGTCGCCGAAGTCGATGTCGATCGGCGGCGGCGGTGCGTCGACCGCACCGGTCTCGGTGCGGCGTTGCCAGCGGTCGACGAGTCGGGCGCGCTGCAGCGACAGATAGCGCCGCAGGCGGTTTCGCCGCACGAGGTGGATCACACGCAGTTCCGGCACGCCGCGCAGGAACGCGAGCACCGGCGGGTTGAGCTCGGCCTGGGCGTAGAGCAGCTTGAACCCGAACGCGCCGAGGTCGGCGGCGGCGGCCATCGCGCCGAGAGCGCTGAGCAGCGCCGGCGGGTCGTCGCGCAGGCCGACGAGATCGTCGCGCCCGGCGGCAGGCGGCCACTGGATCGGATCCTGCCAGTGTCGACGGTTGAACAGCTCGCCGGCGATGCCGATCGCGGGATGGCTGCGCAGCAGCGAGACCAGCAGGTTGGAGCCGGTGCGTTCGGCGCAGGCGATCACGAACCAGGTCGGCCGCGGCGCCGGCGCGGTGCCCGCTTGCCGCGGCGAGGGCAGCGGTGTCGGCGGTGGCGCGGCCTCGAGCGCCGCGCGACACGCAGGCAGCAGAGCCGCGGCGGCGTCCTCGTGCATCGCCGGAGTCGGGTAGTAGTCGTTGTAGAGGCAGCCGTCGTCGCCGCGGCGGGTGCCCTCGACCGCGGTCGCGGCCGGCCACAGTCGCTGAGGCAGCCCGCGCCGCGAGACGCACTCGACGTAACCGCTCGCGTGTCCGCGCACCGCGCTCAGCGTCGGTCCGTCGACGAGCTGCGGGAAGCCGCCGACGAGCTCGCGCATGCTGCCGAAACCGGTGACGTAGTCGGGTCGACGCACCGAGAACCAGAACAGCACCGTCGGGCGGCCGATCGCCGCGAACAGCTCGCGGTACTCGGCGACGTAGTTGGCGCGTGTCTCGGCGACGAGTCGCTCGACGAACGCCGGTGCCTCGGTGCGCAGGAACCCGGCGAGCAACGGTTCCTGGCGGGTGCGTTCGCCGGTTCGCAGCGCGACGCCCTCGACGCCACCCTCGGTGCGGAACTCGGAGTTGCCGACACTGCGGCCGGACAACACCTGCGCGACGACGAGATGGGCGCCCTGCAGCAGCCGGAGCAGGTCCGGCTTGCGGTAGAGGGCCGGGCCGGAGCCGCCGATCGCGAGGTTGAGCACCTGGATGTCGAGTGCGCCGGCGAGCAGGGCCGAGAACGGCGTCGGCGCGAAGCGGCCGAAGGTCTGGGCGGCGCCGATGCAGGCGACGTACGGACGATCGAAGTCGATCGCCGGACCGCGGAACGCGTGCGGCAGGCCGTCGATCTCGAACAGCTCGTAGTCGAACTGCGGGGCGTCGAGTCTCTGGTAGTAGCGTGACATTCGAGCGGGACGGCGCGGGCGATCGACGCGGCCGGCGCCGGGGATTGTCATAGCGCGGCATTCACGGCGTCGCGAGATCGAACGATGCCCGGGCGGCCGCCGTCCGGCGGAGATCGTCCTTTGCGACTCGCCGCCGGCGGATAGCCTTTCGGGGCGCACCACCATGAAGAACAAGGTCTTCTGCATCGGCACCCTGAAGACGGGCACGACTTCGATCGGGCGCGCGCTCGCGCAGCTCGGCTACCGGCACACGAGCTTCAACAAGGATCTGCTCGCCGAGTACAAAGCCGGCAACACCCAGCGGCTGCTCGAGTTCGCCCGCGACTACGAGGCGTTCGACGACTGGCCGTGGGCCATCGCCGACTTCTACCGCGACCTCGACCGCGCCTTTCCGGGCTCGAAGTTCATCTACACCGACCGTGCGCTGATCCCCTGGGCGAAGAGCCACTACCGCTACTTCTACGCCAACCCGGATTGGCCGCACGGCGACGAGTCGACGTTCGACGACCAGTTCCCCGACACCATCATGCTGCGCCGCAATCGCAAGCGTCGCATCCTCGAGTACTTCAAGGATCGGCCCGGCGATCTGCTGGTGATCGACGTCACCGCCGGCGAGGGCTGGGACAAGCTGTGCCCGTTCCTCGGCATCGAGCCGCTCACCGTCGACTTCCCGCACGCCAACAAGACGGCGGACCGCGGCTGAACGGCGCGGTTGCGAGTCACCTGCCGGCGACGCTGTCGCCGAGGGTGTCGTCGTCGAGGAAGCTCGCCCACGGTGTGCCGGCGAACGCCGCGGCGATCTCGTCGTAGTTCTCGATGATCTGCGACAGCGGCTGCACGATCTGGCGCCGCGTGCCCTGTTGCAACGGCTGCGGCGCGGCGCCGAGGAACTCGAGCACGCGGCGCGAGCAGGCCGCGGGATCGGCGGCGAGGTCCTCGTAGGCGACCTCGTGCACCGCGTGGTCGCGGAAGAAGGCCTCGGCCTCCTGTTCCTGCGCGATCGTCCGCTCGAACGAGGCGATGCACTGGTGCGGCCACAGCTTGATCGTGACGTCGCGATGGACGTCGCGATCGGAGGTGATCGCCCACTTCTTGGTCAGGTTGGCGATCTTCTCGGAGAGGTGCTTGCGCAGCCGATTGCGGCGCTTGATGTGGATCACCCTGAGGTCGGGATCGGCGCGCAGGTGCAGCCACACCGGTTCCCACTGCGGGGTGCGGGCGTGGTAGTAGAAGATCTTGAAGCCGACGAAGCGCGTGCTGGCCTCGACGTTGGTGAACACCCGCTCCTCGAGGAACCGCACCGGCTCGCGATCGCGCAGCTCGAGGTCGTCCGGGCTCTCCTGGCGGGCGTGCACCCCCCAGAGGATCTTGCTGCGGTCGGCATCGTTGAACAGCTCGTTCATGCACCGGATGTGCGGGTGCGAGTTGAGCATGCTGACGAGCAGGTTGGAGCCCGTTCGGCCACAGCCGAGGACGATGAACCGAGCGATGTCCGACACGGCGATGAGGTTAGCCTGGGTCTCCGGCAGTGCGAGGCCGCGGCGCGGTTTCGCGTCCGGCGGCGCTCAGTCGTCGAGGTAGCCGAGCCACTCGGCGAAGGCCGCGCGCAGTTCGTCGAGGTTCTCGATCGCGCGATCCAGCGAATCGGTGCCGGTCTTGCGTTGGCCGAGCTCGAGCTCGCACGGCGGCAGCGCGAGGAACTCGAGGACGCGGTGCCCGACCGCCTGCGGATCGCGCTCGAGCTGCTCGTAGGTGACCTCGAGGATCGGTTTGCCGTCGAAGATACGGGCGGCCAGCCGCTCCTTGTCCATGTGCAGCAGGAAGTCGCGGACACACTCCTCGAAGTCGATGTGCAGCGTCCGCGGGCGGGTCGGCGCCGGCGCCTTGCCGCGCTGGCTCTGCCAGCGATCGCTCTCGCGGGCGCGCTCGTGCGACAGGAAGCGCCGCAGCCGGTTCTGCCGGGTGAGGTGGATGACGTGCAGGTCCGGTATCCCCTGCAGGAACTCGACGACCGCCGGGTTGCGCTCGCCCTGGAAGTACATCAGCTTGAAGCCGAACGCCTGCAGTCCCTGCGCGGTCGCCATGGTGCCGAGCTCGCGCAGCAGCGCCGGGCCGTCGCGGCGCCGCAGCGCGATCAGCTCGTCGCGCACGCGCGCCGGTGGCCAGGGGATCGGGTCGTCGAGATGACGGCCGTTGAAGACCTCGCCCGCGGCGCTGGCGTCCGGATGCGACCGCAGCATGGAGACCAGCAGGTTGCTGCCGGTGCGCTCGGCGCAGACGATCACGAACCACTTGAGGGCAGGCATCTCGGCTGGCAGAAGGTTAGCCCGATCGCCGGTGGGTGCGAGGCCGACGCCGGGCTTCCGGTGCGGCGTCGATGCCACCGGCGCGTTCGTTCGGAGCCCTCTCCAGGAGCGCTGGCCGCGAGTCGGGGCGGGTTCTACTCCGACCCCGAGCCCTCGGCGTTCTCGCCTGCGGCCTTCTTCGCGGCCTCTTCGGCCTCTTCCTGCTGCTTCAGCACCTGCTCACGGGCGCGGGCGAGGCGTCGGACCTCGTCGAGGCCGGGGATGTCGGCACCTTCCGGGAGCAGCGCGAGGGCGGACAGGAACGTGCCGGGCATCCAGCTCGCCGTCGAGCGCAGCAGCCCGGCCTCGACGAGCTCGATCGCCTTGTCCTTCTTCTTCTGGTAGAGCCGGACCTCGGCGAGGTCGAAGAAGCACCATGGCGAGTCCATCGGCGGATCGCTCTCGGTCTGCGCCGTGCGGTAGGCGGCCGCTTCGGCCAGTGCGATCACGGTGTCGGTGTCCGGCTCGAAGCGGCCGTCGATCCGGGCCCGCAGCTTGAGCGCCATCAGGCGCGGATAGGGGTGACCCTCGGAGACCTCGACGGCCTTCTCGTAGGCGCCGAGCGCGCCGGTGAGATCGGGGACCCGGCGCAGGATGCCGCCGAGGCTGGCCCAGGCGTCGAAGTCGTCGGGTGCGTAGTGCACCGCCCGCTCGAGCGCCTCCCGGCCGGACGCCGGGAACGTCGCGCCCTCGAGCTTGTTCTGCGCGATGCCGAGCTCGCGCCATGCGTCGCCGTAGCTCGACTCGGTGCGGGCGGTGCCGTAGCTCTTCTCCGCGGCCAGCGCCTTGAGCAGCAGCTGCGAGACGAGCTCCCACCGGCCCTTCTGCTTCGGATACGCGCTCGCCTTGATGAAGGTGATCGGGTTGTCGGGGTCGAGCTCGGTGGCTCGGATCCAGAGCTGGTGGGCGCGTTCCTTGTCGCCGCCGCGGAGGGCGTTCTCGGCGTCGATCAGGACCTGCTGCAGGTTCACCGTCATGTCTTCGCGCTGCTTGCGCAGGGCGAGCATGATCGGGCTGTCCCAGGCGTTGCGGGCCAGCGACTCGGTCAGCACCCGGCGGATCGTGTCAATCGACTCTTGGGCCTTGGCGCGCGGATCGATCGCGTACGGCAGCGCCTTGATCTTGTTGATGTCGAACGGGATCGCCGCGTCGACCTGACGGAAGATCGCGGTGCCGGACTCGTGTGCGCGGTGCCGGGCACCGAGCTCGTAGAACACGTTGGCGTTGAGCCCGGTGATGTCGGCGAGGGCGAACCGCGAGTACTCGATCAGCTCGTACATCTCCAGATCGATGTGCCCGCTGTGGAAGTCCGTATCGGCGCGCTTCGGGATCAGCGTGCCGCCGCCTTCGCTCGCCGGCAGCTCGACCGCTGCGATCGCGGGGGCGAAGATCTCGCGGTAGACCTGGTTGAAGTCGACGCTTCGGGTCGCCTTGCCGATCGACACCTCCTTGGTGCCGAACGGCATGATCACGAAGCAGATCCTGCGAAAGTCCTCGGGCCTGGCTGACGTCGCTTCGGGCATGGTTCGTCCTCGCTCTTCTTTCCCTGCAGAAGGCCCGAGGCTACTCGCAACGGGCCGATCTTCCCAGACCCCGGCTGGCGCGCCGCAGGGCACCCGGCAGTTCAGAAGCGACCGATCGCGAGCCGCAGGCCGTTGGTGCCCGAGAACGTGACGAGTTCGCCGGCCGGGTCGAACTCGACGAACACCACCTGGTGGTAGAGCTCGAGGCCGACGAACGCGGCGTCGTCCGGGATCACCACCCGGCTCTCGAAGCTGCCGCCGGGCAGCGCGAAGTACCATGCGCGATCGGCCCGGACGAACAGCGTGCAGCCTTCGGCACCTTGCGGCGCGATCAGCGGCAACGGTACCGCACTGGCCTCGAGGCCGAACACCGACAGCGCGAAGTCGTCCGGTCCCATGCCGGTGGCGATGGCGTGGAACGTGGCGCCGGTCCACGGCAGCTCGGTCGTCCGCAGCTCGGTGGGCCCGCCGGCACCGTTGCAGCCGCTGCCGTACTCCTCGACCCGCGCCGGGCAGGTCGACGCCAGCCGCGCGAAGTACGGCGAGAACTCGGCACCGGCGGTCAGGAAGTCGCCGCCGGCGACCACCTCGCCGTCGGGCGTTCGCGCCAACGCCGACACCCGCGGACCGTGCAGCCCACCGTCGACGCCGCCGTCGACCGCCGTCCACGCGCTGCCGTCCCAGCGCGCGACGAAGCGCACCGTGCTGCCACCCGCAGTCGAGAACGAGCCGCCGGCCAGCAGATCGCCGTCGGGAAGCTGCAGCAGACACTCGACCGGTCCGTTGGTGCCGACGCCGAGTGCCGACCAGTTCTGGCCGTCCCACTTCGCCACGTGATTGGCCGCGACCGCGCCGGCGATCGTGAAGTCGCCACCGGCGATCAGCTCGCCGCCCGACAGCGTGAGCAGCACCCGGACACCGTCGTTCGTGCCGCCGCCGAACTCGGACCAGACCGCGCCGTCCCAGCGCGCCAGGTTGCTCGCCGCCACGCCGCCGGCCTGCGTGAACGAGCCGCCGACCACGACCTCGCCGGTCGCGGTCAGGGTCAGCGCCGCAGCACCGAAATGATCGAGGCCGCTGCCGAGCGGCGACCACGCACTGCCGTCCCAGCGGGCGACTCCGGCCGCGGGGTTGCCACCGGCCCGTGAGAACGCACCGCCGACGATCAGGTCACCGCCGGCCGATTCGACCATCGCCCGCACCGTGCCGTTGACGCCGAGGCCGAAGGGGGACCAGGTGCTGCCGTCCCAGCGCGCGACGCCCGGCGCGCTGCCACCGCCCGCGGTGGTGAAATCGCCGCCGGCGATCAGCTCGCCGTTGTCGCGGAGGTGCAGCACGTGCACCTGGTTGTTCGTGCCCGATCCGAGCGGCGACCAGCTCGAGCCGTCCCAGTGCGCGATGCGAGCGGCGGGTAGACCGCCGGCGGCGGTGAAGTTGCCGCCGACGTAGCAGCTGCCGTCGGGCGCGACCGCCATCGCGTCCAGCCAGCCGTCGAGACCACCGCCGAGGCTCTGCCACATCGACGGCAGGCTGGCGGTCGGGAACGTCGCGACGTGGGCGACCGGCACGTCGCCCGCCGCGGTGAACGCGCCGCCGGCGACGACGTCCTGGTTCGGCAGGGTCGCCAGCGCGAACACCGCGCCGTCGATGCCGGGGCCGCCGGGGATCCACAGCCCCGCTCGCCAGATCGCGGCGTAGCGCAGGATGCCGCTGGTGAACGAGCCACCGGCTACGAGGTCGCCGCTGCCGAGCGACGTCAGCGCGCGCACCGTGCCGCCGAGTCCGCTCCACAGCGGCGACCAGCTGGTGCCATCCCAACGCGCGACGCGGTTCGCGTTGACGCCGCCGGCCGTCGTGAACTCGCCGCCGGCGACCAGATCACCGTTCGGCAGCACGGACAGGGCCAGGACGTCGTCGTTCATCCCGACGTCGAGTGCCGACCAACCGATGCCGTCCCAGCGGGCGATCCCGTTGGCCGCGATACCGCCGGCCGTGGTGAACGCACCGGCGGCGACGAGGTCGCCGTTCGGCATCGCGGTCAGCGCCAGCACACGCGCGTCGACGCCACCGCCGAGCGCCGACCAGCTCGAGCCGTCCCAGCGCGCGAGGTTGTCGATCGGCTCGTTGCCCGACCAGGAGAACCCGCCGCCGGCGATCAGTTCACCGCTCGGCAGCACGGCAAGGGCCGCGACCGCCGCGTCGAAGCCCGCCCCGAACGGCGCCCAGGCGCTGCCGTCCCAGCGCGCGACCCGGTGCGCGCTGACGCCGCCGGCACCGGTGAAGTAGCCACCCGCGACGAGCTCGCCCGACGGCAGGGCCGCCAGCGCCTGGACCCGGAGGTTCGCGCCGGCGCCCAGCGGCAGCCACGCGCCCGTGGCTGGATCGCGCACCGCGATGTTGCGCGCCGCCGTCGTGTTCACGCGCGTGAACTGACCACCGATCGCGAGCTTCGGCTGCTGCGGCCCCGGGCCGTCGGGATCCCACCACAGCACGGCGTAGACGTCACCGTCGGTGCCCGGGAGCTCGTCGGCGACCTGCCATTGCGGACTGCACTGCGCCGGTGCGGGCGCTGGTGCGGCGAGGAGCGCGGTGACCGCGGCCCCGAACAGGCAGCTGGTGGGGAGAGTGCGCATGACGTCGACCGTAGATCCGACCACGGTCGGCGCAATTCCCCCTTGGCCGGGAACGGGCTACGCAATGGCGCCAGGTCGGCGGAGTCCTCGATCCCCGGGGCGACACGGTGTCGCCGTCGGTTGCGTCACCATGCTCCGACGGTCGCTTCGCCGCCGGCGCTGAGCGCCAGGCCCCAGGGGTTCGGTGCGCCGGACGCCAGCACGGCGGCCTGGTAGCGCAGCGACACGCCGACGAACGTCGGATCGCTCGGCAGCGACTCGACCCGGCGGGCGATGCCGTTGTCGTTCGCCAGCGGCAGCACGACGTCGGCCGAGGTCAGCAGCGTGCAGGTCGTCAGACCCGGGATCGGGGCCGCTGCCCGTTCCAGGCCGATCAACAGCACGGGGACGCCGGCCGGGCCGACGTTGCGCAGCTCGACGGCCCAGTCCTCGCCGGCCCACGGCAGGCTGAATTGGCCCGGAGTCACCTGCGGTACGCCGCTGCTGCCGGCGCAGCCGCTGCCGTAGTCGGTGAATGCCGGCGCGCTGGTGTAGGTGCCGTACTCCGACGTGGTCGGCAGCGCGGTGATGCGGTAGCCGCCGAACGCGATCGGTCGCCCGCGCACGCTGTCGAACACGAAGCCGTGGCGATACCAGTGCGCGATGTCGCGCAGCGGCGCGCGCTGCGTCCAGTCGTTGCCGTCCCACTCCCAGGTGTCGTCGAGGTAGGTCGGGTTGTCGAAACCGCCGCACAGCACGGTGACGTTGCGCAGCGGGTCGTAGGCCATGCCCGCGTTCGTGCGTCGCCGCGGCGTCGTCGCCGGCGTGCGCTGCGTCCACGCCGTGCCGTCCCAGATCCAGGTGTCCTGCAGCATCGGCTGCTGCTGCCCCGGGTAACCGCCGAACAGCACGGTCTCCATCCGTGCCGCGTCGTAGGCCATGCCGCCGTCGACGCGCCGCGACGGACCGACCGCCGGTGTGACCTCGGTCCAGGTCGCACCGTCCCATTCCCAGGTGTCTGCGAAGAACAGGCCACCGAACGGGTAACCACCGAACAGCACGACGCGCTGACGGTGGAGGTCGCTCGCCATCATGTGATCCGAGCGCGCCATCGGTGACGTCGCCGGTGCGGCCTGCTGCCAGTTCGAACCGTTCCACAACCAGGTGTCCTGCGTCAGCGGGCCGACCGCGCCGTAGCCGCCGAACATCAGGATGCCGACGTTGACCGGATCGAACGCCATCATGGAGCGATACCGCGGAGACGGGCTGACGGCCGGCTGCTGCTCCGACCAGCTGGACCCGTCCCACTGCCAGGTGTCGCCGTAGAAGCTCTGCGATGACGCGAGGCCGCCGAAGGTGATGGCGTGCCCCAACACCGGATTGGCCGCCATGGTGTGGTACATGCGGCGGCCAGGGCTGCCGACGCCGGTCAGCCGGTTCCAGCTGACATCGGTCTGGCAGGCGAGCGGGGCGGCAGCGAGGGAGAAGGCGAGCGGGAGGCCGAGACGACGGGGGTGGAGAATCATGTGCAGGCCGTGTGTGTGGCGGCGTTGGTAGCACGCCGGCCGCCTGCGGTTGCGACCGATTCGGAAATCCCCGGGACCGTCCGTCGCGCCGCGGCGATGCCTTGCTCTGCGGCGAATGCGATCGTCAGCGCGGCGTCTCGTCGCGACGTGCGTCACCGCCACGTTGGCGACGAGCGAGGAACACCGAACGATGCAGTTCGGCGTGGGCGTCGGCGGCATGGAAGCCGGCGTTCGAGGCCGAGACCACCGCGAGATCGGCGCCCGGGTAGAGCGTCACGAGCGCGTAGAACGTTCCGGCCGAGCCGGCGTGCCAGTGGCGTTCCGAGTCGTCGGGTGCCGTCGCCAAGGCCCAGCCGCAGGCGTAGCCGTCGCCGGGTTCGTCCTGCTCCGGAGGTCGGTGCAACTGCCGAACCGTCGCCGCGCGCAGGATGCCCTCTTGTCCCCGCAGGCCCCGCAGGTGGACCTCGGCGTAGCGCGCCAGGTCCTCGATCGACATCGACAGATCGCCGGCCGGTGCCAGGAACACGCGCAGATCGACGTCGCCTGGCACGTTCACGCCGAGCTCCTGGACCGCGAGGTCCGGCCCTTGGCCGAAATGCCCGAACGGTTGCTCGAGCCGATCCGCGCGCGCGGGCCAGCCGAAGTCCGCCGAAGCCAGCTCGCATGGTCCGAGCACGTGCCGGCGCATCAGCTCCTCCCACGTCGAACCCGTCTGCCGTTCGATCATCAGGGCCGCCACTACGTAGCCGGCGTTGGAGTAGGACATCACCGTCCGGGGCTCGACCGCGGGCTCCTCCTGCAGGATCTGCTGCACCACGGCGAGGCGCCCGGCGGCCGGGGTGTCGAGATCGAGGCGTCCGAACCCCGCGGCGAAGATCCCGCCGG
Source organism: Planctomycetota bacterium (assembly GCA_020425925.1). Lineage (GTDB taxonomy): Bacteria > Planctomycetota > UBA1135 > UBA1135 > UBA2386 > JAGQRA01. The sequence goes on along the minus strand of JAGQRB010000288.1, from coordinate 8,675 downwards.
TCGGCACGTTCCGCAGGCCGGCGCGGTGGCGCAGCAGGTCCGCGAGCGTCGCGTCGCGGTAGGCCGGCAGCATCGCGATGTCGTCGAGGACCTCGCCCGCCTTCGCCTCGAACCCGACCTGCCCGAGCTCGACGAGGCGTCCGACCAGCGTCGCCGTGAACGACTTGGTCAGCGAGCCGATGTGGAAGCGATCGCCGGGCTCGATGGCGGCAGCACCGTCCGCGCGCCGCATGCCGCAAACCGCGCGGGTCGTCACGCCGCTGCGCACGACGGCGATTGCGAGCCCCGGCGCGCCGACGTCGTCGTAGCTCGCGGCGAGCAGCTCCGCCAGGGATTGCCAGCCGACGTAGCGCGACACCGGCATCGACACCGGCACCGGCGGCGATTGCGATTGCGGCAGGTCGGCAACCGCGACCAGCGCGGGGGTCAAGAGAGCCAACGCGGCGAGAGCTCGGTGCATGACGTGTTCCTCAGGCGCGGAAGCCCGCGGCGCAGAATCGGATGAGTCGGGGCTTCAACGCCTCGGCGTCGGCGCCGACGCTCTCCGATCCGACCACGGACCGCAACGCCGCGGCATCGACCAGCGTGTTCACCTGCGCACCGAAGAAGAAGTGCCAGCGATAGCGCAGCTCGATGGCATCCAGGTCCGGCAGCGCCCGCTGCATCGCCGCGAGGTAGCGATCGATGACGTCCTGGAACCCGCTCGGACCCGCGGCCCGGAACGGCTCGGGATCGAGGCGGACCCGCGCGACGAGCTTGACCCAGTCGGCACCGTGAACAGGGTGGGTCAGGAGCTCGAACGCCGGCGTGACGAACGCGTCGAGCAGCGCTTCCAGGTCGCATGGCCGGCCGCCGGCCCGCTGTTCGAGGTCGGCCAGTTCGCCGAGACGCCGTTCGTTCAGCGGCTCCACCCGCCGCCTCAAGACCGCACCGAACAGGCCCGCCTTCGATCCGAAGTGGTAGCGCACCGATCCCAGATCCGCGCCCGCCGATGCCGCGACGGCCCGCACCGAGGCACCTGCGTAGCCCGCCATGGCGAACAGGTGCTCGGCGGCGTCGAGCAGGCGGGTCGGCGTGCTGGTCGGGGCGTGCAGCTGATTCATACGTACGTAGGAATGCTCGCCCGCCCCGGGACACTCGTCAAGGCTGAACCCTTGGGTGTTGCTGGCGCCCAACGATCGCCGCGGTGGGGCGGAGTTCCCTGGATCGGCGACCTGTCGGTCGCAAGTCGTTTCATGAAATGTGACTACGGCATTCCATCAACACCCAGGGGATCAGCATGGGGGTGACTCGTTGGAATCGGCGTAAGATCCCCGGCGCCGAGGGAGAGGGAGCGGTCCGAGCACCCGAACCCGTTCGCCCAAACCCCCGAGTCTCACGAATGCCCGTTCGCTCTACCGGTTTCGCCCTCGCCGCCCTGCTGTTCGGCGCCGCGCCGGCGCTCGGCGCTGCGGTGCCGCAGGAGCGGCCGCTCCGCGTCCTCTTCATCGGCAACAGCTACACGTACGAGAACAACCTGCCCTTCGTCTTCGCCGCGCTGGTCGAACCGGTTCGTCCGGTCGAAGTCGAGATGGTCGCCAGCGGCGGGGCGACCTTGCGACGCCATCTCGAACAGGGCGATGCCGTGGGGCGTGTCCGGGGCGGTGACTTCGACGTCGTGGTGCTGCAGGGACAGAGCGCGTTGGGGCCGCTGCAGGTGCGGGACGGGTTGGTCGAGGTCCGTGATCCGGCGGCGTTCACCGCCGCCGCGAAGGAGCTCGCGGAGGTCGCGGGCGCGAGCGGTGCGCGGGTGATCCTGTTCGCGACGTGGCCGCGCGCCGGGTCGCCGCGCAGCCTCGCCGCGTTGAACAACGCCTACGTGCGAGCCGCCCACGCGCTGCACGCGACGGTGGCGCCGGTCGGGTTGGTCTGGGACCGGCTGCGGGGCGAAGACTGCGAAGTGCTGAGCTTGTACGGCCCCGACGGATCGCATCCGGCGGCCGAGGGGACCTACGTTGCCGCGGCGACGATTGCCCGCGCCGTGCTCGGCGAGACGCCGCCGCTGGCTGCGATCGCCCGGGTTCCGCTCATGGACGGCACCGCGCACGCCAACGGCGCATTCACCGACATCGCTCCTTCGCCACCGGGCGAGGCCGCGCTGCGCGCCGCGATCGCGGCCACCTACGCCGGCGCCGAGGATGGTGAGTTCCCGCTGCTGCCCGAGCCCGCGCCCGTTCCCGAGCCGCGGCTTCCGGCCGAGCTGTACCGCGGTCGCCTGACACCGGCGTTCCTCGAGCGTTCCTGGACCGGGCGCTTCCTGACCTTCGGGCTGCGGGAAGGAGCGATGGCGACGATCGAGTTCGACGCGGATGCCGCGAAGATCCACCTGGTCCACGACCAGAAGGAATGGCCCGGCGACGATCGCGCCACCGTTCCGGTCGTCGGGCCCGACGAGTTCGGCGTGATCACGTTGACCTTCACCTCGACCGGAATGCACTGCACCGTGGAGTTCCGCCTCGTGCGCGTCGCCGACCGTCTGCAGGGGACCGTGACCTTCGCGCAGGAACCGGCGGGTGTCTTCGTCCGCTCGACCGTGACCCTCTCGCCGTCGTAGGTGCCTCGCGGATCGGTTCGTCGAGAAAAGCGCGTAAGACGAACGGCGATCGCGGGAGGAGCAGATGCGTGGCAATCCAGCTGCCAATCGACATCGCACCGCAAACGCACCGAACCCGACCGATGAACGTCACCACTTCCCACTCGTCTTCCTGCCGCCGTCGTCTTGCGTCGTCGCCGATCGCCCTGATCGCGGCGGTCGCGATGTCGCTGGCGAACGTCCCGGCGGGCGCGCAGGACGTTCCCGAGTTCGCCGCGGACGGCATCGAGCGCACCGTCCGGCAACGCATGAGCGAGAAGGGCATCCCGGCGCTGTCGCTCGGCATCGTCGTCGGTGGCGAAGTGGTCTACACCCGCGGGTTCGGTCGGCGCGCTCCCGACCGCAGCGGCGACGTCGACGCGCGCTCGCTCTACCAGATCGCGTCGATCTCCAAGATGTTCACCGGCATCGTCGCCAACGCGTTGATCGCCGAAGGCGTGCTCGATCCCGAGGAGTCGATCGCGACGTACCTGCGGGACGTGCTGCAGCCGGCCGCACTGCGCCGGCTCGCGCCGGTGCGCGTCCGCCATCTGCTCAATCACACTTCCGGCATCCCCAGTCGGCACTGTCTGATCTACAGCTACGTGCCGCGACCGCGCTACGCCGGCTACTCCGAAGTCCAGTTGATCCGCGATCTCGACTCGGTGCGACTGGAGCGCGCGCCGGGCGAACACTACGAGTACTCCAACTCCGGCTTCGCGGTGCTCGGTTACGTCTGCGAGCTCGCGGGCCGGCGCAGCTTCCGAACCCTGCTGCGCCAGCACGTGACCGCGCCCTACGGCCTCGGCCGCACGACCGTCACCCTCGAGCCGAACGAGGTCGGCAACATCATCGAGAGCCCGAGCCGTTCGACCGAGGTGGTGCCTTGGCGGATGAGCTTCGACCAGGGCACGCCCGCGAGCGGCGTCATCTCGTGCGTCGAGGACCTCACGGCATTGATGGTGGCGCAGCTGCGCGCGTTCCGAGCCGCCGCCGCCGATCCGCTCGTGCTGACGGGCAGTTTCGCCGAAATCGGCCCCGGTCAACGCTACGGCTACGGGATCTTCGAGCACGCCGATCCGGGTGGCGCGCGCTACTCGCACAGCGGCAGCGTCGATCGGTTCTACTCGGCCTACGATTTCACGCCGGCGGAGAACCTCGGCGTCGTGTTGCTCGCGGTCGACGACGACGGGTTCGACGTGATGGAGCTGCACAAGGAGATCTATGCGCTGGTCCGCGGCGGCGAGTACGAGCCGGGCTGGCATCAATCCTCGCTCGCGCGCCACACGTTCGAGGCGGCCCTGGCGGGAGGCGGCGACGCCGGCATCGAGAAGCTCCGGGAGTTGCGCGAGTCGCGCGACTACTACCTCGCACCCGACGAGTTCCGACGGGCGGTGACGGCCCTGATCACGCGCGGACGAACCGCGGCCGCGCGTCAGCTCGACACGTTGCACGGCGAGCTGTTCCCGGCGACCCGACGGCCGCTGGCCCACGCGCTGGCGCTGACGGGCTTGGCCGATGGGATCGAGGCGGCGCAGCGGCTGTACGCAGCGGAAGTCGACGCCGACGACTACGTGCTGCGGGAGGACGATCTCAACCGCGCGGCCTATGCGGTCCTCGAGCAGGGCGAGACCGAGCTCGCGACCGCGCTGTTCGAGCTCAACACGCGCGCGTTCCCGGGCGCCCCCAACACCCATGACAGCCTCGGCGACGCCTACCGGCGGGCCGGTGAGGACGGGGCCGCGGCGCAGTGCTACCGCGTCGCACTCGCCCTCGATCCCAGCAGTCCGACGGCGAAGGCGGCGTTGGACCGCCTGCGCACCACGGCTGTCGCGACGGCGCCCGAGGCGCTCGATGGCACTCTCGGCGACGACACTGCGGCGATCCGACGGACGCTGCTCGACTACATCGAGGGCTCGACCAACGGGCAGCCCGAACGCCTGCGCCGCGCCTTCCATCCGGACCTGAACCTCTACTCGATCCGCAGCGGCGCGATCCACGTCTGGCCCGGCAGCGACTACATCGCCGACGCCGAATCGGGCGGGGCGACGGGCGAGACCGGTCGCATCCTCGCGATCGACTTCGAGAACGACGCCGCGACGGCCAAGGTCATGATCTCGCCGCCGGGCGGCGCTCGCCCGTACATCGACTACTTCCTGCTGTTGAAGGTCGAGGACCACTGGGTCATCGTGCACAAGCTCTACACGCGCCGCCGCGGCTAGCTCGCGCCTGCCGCCAGGGAACCATGGCCGCCGACCTCCCCAAGACCAGAGCGAGCCTGCTGCTGCGACTGCAGGACCGGACCGGCGACGGCTGGGCCGAGTTCCTGACGATCTACGAGCGAGCGATCGTGGACTTCGCGCGCCGGCGTGGGCTGCAGGACGCCGACGCGCGCGACGTCACGCAGGAGGTGCTGGCCGCGGTCGAACGCAAGGTCGAGCATTGGAGCAACGACCCGGCAGCCGGCAGGTTCCGCGGTTGGTTGTTCCGCGTCGCGCGCAACCTCGCCGTGGACCGGGTCGTCGAGCAGGCGCGCAGGCGCTCGCGCGACGGCGAGGTGGCCTACGCGCTCGCGGCCGCGAGTTCCGATTCGAGTGCGCCGCAGGTCGACGAGTTCGGTCTCGACTACCGTCGCCAGCTCGTGCGATGGGCCGCGGATCGGATCCGGCCGCTGGTGTCCGAGGTCTCCTGGCGCGCGTTCTGCATGACCGCGATCGACGGCGCCGGCGGCGACGAGGTCGCCCGTCAGCTCGGCATCTCACGGGGAGCGGTCTACGCCGCGAAGTTCCGGGTGCTCGCGCGGCTCCGAGCCGAGATCGATCGCCACGCCGACCGCGAGAGCGCCGAGAACGTCGATCCGATCCGCGATCTCGACGATCGCGAGGGAACGCGATGAGATCGGAGGAACTCGACGGCTGCGGTGACGGCGTGTTGTTGCGCCGCTTCCTCGACGAGCAGCTCACCGACGGCGAGGAATCGCGTCTGGTCGACCACGTCGGCGCCTGCGTGTCGTGCCGGACGCGCCTCGAGGCGATGGCGGGCGGCGCGGATTGGCGCAGCGATCGCCGCCATCTGATCGACCGGGCCGAGGAGGCCCTTGGCGACACGTCGCCGGGGCCGCACCCGGACGCTCTGCTCGAGCAGGCGCTGCGCATGCTCGATGCCGCCGACGACCCCGCCATGCTGGGGCGGCTCGGTCGCTACGAAGTCTGCGGCGTGATCGGTTTCGGCAGCACCGGCGTGGTCTACAAGGCCTTCGATCGCAGTCTGAACCGCTACGTCGCGATCAAACAGCTGGCATCGGGCTACTCGGCAGCGGGCGCGGCGCGCGCCCGCTTCGCCCGCGAAGGCCGCGCCATCGCGGCCGTCCGGGACGAACACGTCATCGCGATCCACGGCGTCGACGAGTCGCGCGGCGTGCCGTTCATCGTGATGCAGTACGTGCCCGGCGGGTCGTTGCAGCGCCGACTGGACGAACAGGGCCCGATGACGACGGCCGAGGTCGCGCGGGTCGCGATGCAGATCGCGTCGGGTCTCGCGGCTGCCCACCGGCACGGGATCGTCCACCGCGACGTCAAGCCGGCCAACGTGCTGCTCGAAGCCGGGGTCGAACGCGCCGTCGTCACCGATTTCGGACTGGCCCGCGTGGCGGACGAGGCGACCGTGACGCACACCGGTTGGATCACCGGGACACCGCAGTTCATGTCTCCCGAACAGGCGCGCGGTGCGGCTCTCGACCACCGCACCGATCTGTTCAGTCTCGGTGCCGTGATGTACGCGATGTGCACCGGTCGCTCACCGTTCCGCAGCGAGACCTTGCTCGGCGTGTTGCATCGCGTCTGCGAGACCGAGCCGCGCCCGATTCGCGAGATCAATCCGGGCATCGAGGCCTGGCTGACGGGGTTCGTCGACAAGCTGCTGGCGAAGGCTCCCGACGCGCGCTTCGGCTCGGCCTCGGAGGTCGCGGAGCTGCTCGCCGGCGAGCTGGCCCATCTGCAGGCGCCGACCAACGTGGCCGAGCCCGAGCGCGCGTGGTGGTCCCGCGTCGGTTCCCGGTCGCTGATCCGGGGTGGCGGCCGCAAGCTCGCGGTGGTCGTCGCGTCGGTGGTCGTTGCCGCGACGCTCGCGCTGTGGGGTGTGCTGCTCGGGCTCGACGGCGGCGGCGCTTCGGTCGCGGTGCCCGGGTCGATCGCGCAGTCCCTGGCCGCCGCGCGCGCCGCGTTCGACGAGGCCGTGGAGCTGCACCGTGTCGCGTTGGCCGCCGTCGGCCCGGAGCGGTCCGAGCAGGTGCAGCGAGCCATCGCGGCGCACGCGCGAGCGCGGCAGCTCGGCTACGACCCGGGCAAGTCCGCCTTCCTGATCGCCGGACTGCACGCCGCGACGGGCCGGCCGAACCGCGCGGTCACCGCCCTCGACGAGGCGATCGGCGCGGGCTTCGACGATGTTGTGCTGACGCAGGCGACTCCGGAGTTCGAGGCCCTGCGCGGCGATTCCGGTTTCGCGCGGGCCGTCGACCGCATGCGACGGCTCGCCGCGCTGCGCGCGCGCGGCCGCGAGCTCTACTTCAAGCGTCGCGACTACGCACGGGCGGAGCCGATCTTCCGCGAGGTGTTGGCCGAATGCCCGCAGGACGAGTACACGGCCACCCTGATCGGCGCCGCACTGCTGCTGCAGGGCAAACGCACCGAGTCGATCCCGTGGCACCTGCGCGCGCAGCACACCGTGCGCTACGCCGCGTTCGGCCACTACAACATGGCTTGCGTCGCGGCGCGCAGCTCCGATGCCGCTACGGCGTTCGTCGAGCTGCGGATCGCGATCGACGGCGGCTTCGCCGACGCCGAGCACATGCGGACCGATCCGGACCTCGAGTTCCTGCGGGCGTATCCGAAGTTCGCCGACCTGATGCAGTACGCGGCGGAGCGCAGCAAGGTGCGATGATGACCAAGAGCCAGTGCGTCCTCCGTCCGCTCGCCCTCGGCCTCCTGCTGGCACCGTTCGCACCGCCGCAGGCCGATCGCGGGCCACGTGCCGAGCCGCGGCGCGCCATCGCCGGACTGGTCTCCGATGCGAACGGCGATCCGGTTGCCGGCGCGACGGTCACGCTCGCCGGCGCGCTGGCGTCGCCGGCCTGGCGTGCCGATCCCGACCTGCTGCGGACCACCACCGACGAGCTCGGACGCTGGCGCGTTCGCGCACGGGAGTGCATCGAATACACCGCCTGGGCGGCTGGCGGAGGGCTCGTGAGCGAGGTGGCGAGCGGCATCGTGCCCGGCCCACGTGCGGAGCTCGTACTCCGCCACCCGCCGCTCCGATCGATCCGGATCGACGGTCTCGAGGGCTGGCGCGAGCGCGAGCCGCTGCGCGCGCGGCTCTGGCTCGACGGTGGCTCGGGGCACCACGTCGAAATGCCGATTCGCGACGGGACGATCGAACTGCCCGGAGAGTGGCCGTATTCGCCGTTCCTGTTGGAGCTCGTCGGCGCCGACGGTTCGTCGATCCACGTCGCCCGTCAGGCGGCCGGGACCGCGGCCGCCGCGGTCGCCAAGCCGCGCGAGGTCGAGATCCTGGTGGAGGGACCCGACGGCAGACCGTCGGCGGGCGCCGAGATCTACTGCGAACAGGTGATCCCGACGAACCTCGCGGACATCGGCCGGGCGTGGCAACGCTTCGAGTTCGTCGTCGGTCGGACCGGAGTCGACGGCCGTTGCCGAGCGCGCATCGGTACCGCCTGGCAGGAAGCCGAGCCCGACCACGCGCTGTTCCTGCGGGCGCGCAAGACGGGGTTCTCCGACACCTGCGGCGGCTTCGGATGGGAGGGGCGGAGCTTCGCCGAGGGCCTGACCGACGAGGGCGGGCCCGACGCCCCCGAGACCGAAGCCGGAACCCTGCGGTTGCGTTTGCGGCCCGCGACCAGCGTGCGCGGCCATCTAACCGACGGCGCCGTGCCGGTCGTCGGTTGCCCGGTCGCGGTGACGGCTCGCCGGCGGATCGCCACTCGCGGCGGAGCGGGCTACTTCGTCGCGACGTCGATCGTCACGACGACGGCCGCGGACGGCAGCTTCGT
>JAGQRB010000028.1 GCA_020425925.1 Planctomycetota bacterium | reverse complement strand
TGGATCGCCACTCAATACGTCGAAGGCCCGTCGCTGCGCGACCACCTGCAGCACCGCGGACCGCTGCTGCCGCGAGCTGCCGCCGAGCTCGTCCGGCAGCTGGCCGATTCGCTGCACTTCGCGCACGAGCGCGGCCTCGTGCATCGCGACGTCAAGCCGTCCAACATCGTGCTCGGCGACACCGGGCCCGTGCTGCTCGACCTCGGTCTGGCGCACGACGAACGCGGGGCGTTGCCGTCGATCGCGCGCGGCCAGGTCTGCGGCACGCCGGACTACATGGCGCCAGAACAGATAGAACCAGAACAGACAGAACCGGGGCAGATCGAACCCGCTCCGATCGATCGACGCGTCGACGTCTGGGCGCTCGGCGTCGTCTTGCTCGAGTGCCTGACCGGTGAGCTGCCCTTCGCCGCGCCGTCGCGCGCCGGCGTGCTCTATGCGGTGCTGCATCGCGACCCGGTGCTGCCGGCCGGCCTCGACCGGCGTCTCGCCGCGGTCGTGCGCACCGCGCTGACGCGCGATCGCGACCGGCGCTACGCGACTGCCGCCGCGCTCGCCACCGACCTGCAACACCATCTGGCCGGCGAGCCGGTGTCGGCGTTGCTGCCCGGCCCGCTCGAGCGCGCCGGGCAGTGGCTGCGGCGGCACGCCGTCGTCGCGGCGGTCGTCGCCGGTCTGCTGCTCGCCCTCGCGGTCGGACTCGCGACGGCGCTGACCTTCCTGGCCCGCGAATCCGGGCTGCGGCGGCGCAGCGAGCTCGCGTTCGCCGACGTGCGCGCGATGGCCCGCACGCTCGCGTTCGACGTCCACGATGCACTGCGCGGGGTCGCGGGCGCCACGGCGGCGCGCCATCTCGTGATCGCGCGGGCCAGCGAGCTGTTCGATCGCCTGGCGCTCGAGAGCGCCGGCGATCCGACCTTGGCGATCGAGCTGGTGCGTTCGCTGACCCGGCTCGGCGACGTGCTCGGGCACGAGGCCACCGACAACCTCGGTGCCGTCGCCGAGTCGCGCGCGGCCTACGCCCGCGCCGCCGCGATCGCCGAGCGTTGCTGGCAGGACGGCCCGGCGTCAGAGGCCGAGTGCGACGCGTTGCTGGTGGCTTTCCTGAAGGTGGCCGATTCGCTCGCGCGCGTCGACACGACCGCCGCGGTCGCGGCCTACGACCGCGTGTTCACCCGCCTCGACGCCGCCGACGCGTGGTTCCCGAGCGCGTCCCGGCGGCGCGCGATGCGGGCCGCGGCCGAGCTCAACCGCGGCTCGCTGGCCCAGGCGATCGACGAGCGCGATGTCGCGGCGAGCTACTTCCTGCGGGCGTCGACGACGCTGCGCGAGTTGACGCGGGACGACGCCGGACGGCGCGAGCACGGCGATCTGTTCGCTTCGACGCTGGTCGCGCTCGGCCGCGCGCTGGCGCGGCTCGAGCGTGCGGACGACGGCATCGCCGTGCTGCGCGAGGCGCTCGCTGTCGCGCGCGACGCGCGTTTCGCCGTGACCGGGGGCGTGCATTCGACCTGCTGCCTCGTACTCGGCACCATTCTGGCCGTCGGTGAGGAGCCGCAGCAGGGCGAAGCGTTGCTGGCCGAGACGATCGCGCTGCGCGAGGACCTCTGTCGGCAGAACGGCGAGAACTTCAGCGCCGCGCTGCAGCTCGCCTCGGCACACTTCGAACGTGGACTGCTGATCGAGAAGACGTTGGCCGCGGATCTGGCGGCCGGTCTCGGACTGTGCGAGCGACTCGCGGCCGAGCGGCCGGATCATCCGATCGTGCTGCTGCAGACCGCGCGCCTGCGGCTGCTGGCTGCCGCCGCGG
>JAGQRB010000287.1 GCA_020425925.1 Planctomycetota bacterium | reverse complement strand
GCCGGCCTCGCGCAGCATCGCGAGACCGTCGAAGAACGGGCGGAGTCGTGCGGCGAAGGCGGCCTCGACGGCGTGGAACGGTACGCGCGTGACGCCGCCGCCCCGGGACGGTTCGAAGTCGGCCTGCGGCAGCTCGAAATCGGCGCCGTCGAGCTCGCAGGCGAGCCCGTGCAGCTCCTTGTCACCGGCGAACAGCAGGATCGCCGGCGCGACCAGCGGTTCGTCGGCGAGTGCGGCGTGGCGCGCGGCGAGCACACGGCGGCGGAACGTCGTCGCGCGATGGGCCGGCTCGAGCTCGACGCCGGCCTCGGCGTCGTCGTCGTCCGACGGTCGTTCGACCAGCACACCTGCCGCCAGCAGCGCGGCGGCGACCGCCGGGTGCAGGCCGCCATCGCCGGTGAAGGTCGTCGCCTCGACGTCCTTCAGGAAGTGCACGTGCGCGACGAGCGGCCGCGTTCGGCCCGGCCGGCGGTAGAGCCGGCCGCGGAAGCGCAGGCAGTGGCTCTCGCCGATGCAGAACAGCGGCTCGAGCTGTTCGAGCTCGGCGTGCGGTTCGACGGACTCCGGCGATCGGCTCATCGCGGGTTCCGCTCCCGTGCCAGCAGCGCGACGATCTCGTCCTCGTCGCAGACGACGGCGGGCGCGGACGGTGCCGGGCGCGGGATCGAGGCCAGCGGTTCGCGTGCGGGTTCGAGGCCGAACTGGAGAGCGAAGCAGTCCATGATGTGTCGCACCGCGGTCGGCTTGACCGCGCGCCGATTGCTCTCGAACGCCCAGTCCGGGCCGCCGATCTGCACGATCTCGAAGGCCGGGAAGTAGTCGATGCGCTCGTGTCGGCGCCGGATCTCGTCGCAGGCGACCCGCAGCACCGCCTTCGAGCCGGCGGTCGCGGTCAACACGTGGCGGTCGCTGCAGGTCGCGACCAGCGGCACGGGCGAGACCGACAGGATCAGACGCAGCTCCGGGTTGTGGGTGCGTGCCAGCGTCACGAAACGATCGAGGTGATCGACTACCTCGTCGACGCGGAAGTTCACGAACTCGTAGCGCGATGGGGCGAACGTGCCGCCGTGGCCGGCGCCCGGGCACACTGGCAGCATCGCGCCATCGGCGCGACACCGCCACGCTTCGGTCAGGCCGAGCGTGAACACCAGCACGTCGGCGGTCAGCAGCAACGTGCGCACCGCCGCGAGGTGCTGGCTTCGGTCCTCGAGGCACTCCTCCGGTGATACGAAGCCGGCGGCCGCGATGCCGGGGCGGAACGGGTCGACGAAGCGCTCGCCCTCGGCCCACACCGGCTCCGCCGGCTCGAAGTGACCGAATGCACGTTCGGCGAGCTGGACCAGCTGCGCCGCGGTGTAGACGTTGCCGTAGCGCGCCGAGTAGACGCCGTAGCCGAGCCGGCGGGCGTCGTCCGGCGCCAGGAATGCCGGGCCGGGCTCGGTCACGAGGTAGTCGAGGCCGAGGCCACCGAGGTGTTCGGCGATGCGCTGCGCGAAGCAGCTGCCGGCCGAGGCCACGCGGGTGTCGCGGGCGAGCGGTGCGGTGTGCTCGTCGACCGGGAAGATCGTCTCGATCGGGCGGCGGCCGACGCTCTGACCCCAGACCGCGCGGTCGGGCAGATTGCGGTAGGGGCCGTCGTGTTGCCGTCGGGGTTCCGTCGCCATGGTTCGGGGTGGCCGCGCCGCAGTGTTCCTGCGGCCTGGGTCCCGAACCATCGGCTGGCGGGG
>JAGQRB010000286.1 GCA_020425925.1 Planctomycetota bacterium | reverse complement strand
TGGCTCGGACACGGCAGCGCCGCCGGTGTGGTCGCGGTCGCCGACGATACCGGCGGCTTCGCGCTCACGGCCGTGCCGCAGACCGCCGCGATCGCCGCGATCGCGCCGTTCCACCGCGCCGCCGCGAGCACGGCAGCGGTCCGGGCCGGCGAGACCGCCGATTGTCAGCTCGCGATGGCGCGCGCCGCGCGCGTGCGCGGCCGGGTGGTCGACGCGGCGGGTGCACCGATCGCCGCTGCCGAGCTCGCGTTCCGCGGCCCCGACCGCAACGACCGCGCCGACCTGCCGGTCGACCGTGCCGGCCGGTTCGACTTCGATGCGACCGCCGCCGGTGGCGAGCTCGCGGTGCGGGCGCCGGGCTTCACGTCCGCGCGCCGCCGTCTCGCTCCCGACTCGGGACCGTGGCTCGACGTCGCGATCCGGCTCGAACCCGAACCGCAGCTGGCGCTGCGCCTCGCCTTCCCGGACGGCACCGCGGCCGCGGGCTGGGCGGTGCGCTGGTGCAGCGAGCCGGACTCGGCGCTGGCGCCGAGCGAACAGCAGGTAGCGACGGACGCGACCGGCGAGTGCCGGATCGCGGCGCCGCTCGGCGCGGCGCCGGCGCGATGGGCCGTGCGCGGCCCCGGTGACCCGGTCTGGCATCGAATGCCGGTCGCAGCGCTCGCGCGCGACGGCGAGGCGCGGCGGCGCGCGACCGTGCCCACGGACCTGCTGCCGTCGGCGACGCTGACCGCCACCTGTCTCGGCGTCGACGATCGACCGCTGCAGAACGCGCGGGTCTACCTGCAGCTCCACGACGACACCGCCTGGGAGTCGGCGCGCACCGACGATCGCGGCCGGTTCGCGGCCGGACCGTTGGCGCCGGGCAGCTACACGGTCTTCGCCGAGAGCACGGCGCCGGATCAGCCGACGCTGAGGCACACCGGCGCGTTGCTGCAGGCCGGTGGCCATGCCGAGCTCGAGCTCCGCGCCGGCAGCAGCGGTGTGCTCGACTACGCGCTCCGACGCGCCGACGATCGACCGATCCGCGCCGCGGTCGTGACCTTCGTCGGCGGCAGCCCGGCGCGACGCTACGGCGCACGCGAATCGGCCTCCGGCCGGCAGCGGCTGCCCGCCGGCGACTACGCGCTCTACGCCATGGGCGAGGACTTCGCCTGGATCGACGGCACGCCGTTCACGATCGTCGCCGACGAGACCCTCCGGTTGGAGCTGCCGGTCGAGCCCGCCGCCCGCCGTGCGCTCGCGCTGCAGGGTGTTCCCGGGCTCGGCGAACGCCTGTTCGTCGCCGAGCTGCGGCGGCGGAGCGACCGCCGCCCGTTCGGCAGCTTCCGGATCCTGCGCGACGCGCCGCCGAGTCTCAACGCGTTCCTGCCGCGCGGCGACTACGAGCTCGACCTCCGAGCGCTGGCGGACGATCGCGCCTGGCACGGCGGTTTCACGGTCGAGTCGGTGGCACCGCGTCATGCCGCGATCGCGGTCCCGCTGGCACCGCGCTGACGATTCGCCTGGCGGCATCCGAGCGGATACCGTTCCACAGCCCCCATGCGCGACCAGTATCTCGTCTTCGGCCAGCCGCTCGTCGAACAACCGGAGATCGACGAGGTCGTCGACAGCCTGCGCAAGTCCTGGCTCGGGACCGGTCCGAAGGTCGCCGAGTTCGAGCGCCGCATCGCGGCCTACAAGCAGGTGCCGCACGCGGTCGCGGTCAACTCCTGTACCGCCGGGCTGCACCTGTCGTGCCTGGTGCTGGGACTCCGCCCCGGCGACGAGGTCATCACGACGCCGCTGACATTCTGCGCCTCGGTGAACGCGATCGTGCACGCCGGCGCCGTGCCGGTGCTGGCCGACGTCGATCCGGTCACGATGAACCTCGATCCCGAACAGGTGCGCCGCCGCATCACGCCGCGGACCAGAGCGCTGCTGCCGGTGCACTTCGCCGGGCGGGCCTGCGAGATGGACGCGCTGATGCAGATCGCGAGCGAGCACGATCTCGTCGTCATCGAGGACTGCGCCCACGCGATCGAGACCGAGTACCGCGGCCGGCCGGCCGGCACGATCGGCGATCTCGGCGTGCTGAGCTTCTATTCGACGAAGAACATCGTCACCGGCGAGGGTGGCATGGTGCTGACGCACGATGCGACGCTGGCGCAGCGCGTCAAACGTGCGGCGCTGCACGGCATGTCCGCCGACGCCTGGGCGCGCTTCTCGGACGACGGCTACAAGCACTACGACGTCGAGGAGATCGGCTTCAAGTACAACATGATGGACCTGCAGGCCGCGATCGGCATGCACCAGATCACCCGCGTCGAGGACTGGTGGCAACGCCGGCTCGCGATCTGGAACCGCTACCTCGCCGAGCTCTCCGACCTGCCGCTCGAGCTGCCGGCACCCTGGCCGGAAACCGATCGCCACGCGCTGCACCTGTTCACGATCCTGGTCGACGAGGCGCGGGCCGGCATCGCGCGCGACGAGCTGCTGATGCGACTGCACCGCGATCGCATCGGCACCGGCGTGCACTACCGCTCGATCCCGAGCTATCGGGTCTACCAGCAGCGCTTCGGGTTCCGCGGTGAGGACTACCCGGTGGCGTGGCGCATCGGCCAGCAGACACTGTCGCTGCCGTTGTCGCCGAAGCTCACCGACGCCGACGTCGACGACGTGATCGCGGCGGTGCGACGCGCGCTGGCCTGAGCGCCGACGCGGGGCGAGGAGCTCTGCCGACTAACGGAACTCGAGCGCACGCCAACCGAGCGTGTCGTCTTCGAGCGCCGAGGCGGTGAGCGGTCGCTCGCCGCCGGCGAAGCGGCCCACGGCGCTGCAGCAGTAGACCACGCCGCGCTGGTCGACGGCGAACGCGAGGTCGTCCGGTCCGCGCGGCGTGGCCGGCCAGCCGCCGGCGGCGAAGCGGTGCTCGCGAACATCGGGCGAATCGGCGAGCCAGACCTCGAACAGGTGGCCCTCGAACTCGAGGCGGTCGCCGTCGACCCGCCGGTAGCTGCGCTCGGCGGTCGGCACGACCTCGTCGGGATCGCCGAACTCACCGATCCCGTCGCCATCGCGGTCGATCGTCACCGCGGCCCGAGCGGCGAGCTCGTGGCGGCAGAGCCGACGCAGCGCTTCGGCCGCCCAGGCCTGGCGTCGCAGGACCTCCCGGTCGACGAGTGTGCCATCGCGCAGCACGACCAGCAGTTCGCCGCGCACCATGCGCACGTCCCCGGGCAGCAGGCGCGCGACACGGTCGCCACCGGGCACCGCCCGCGACAGTCGCACCGCGAGGCCGACTGCCGGCAGACCGGCGCCGACGGCGCGGCCCTCGGCGCGGCCGGTGACCTCGACCCGTCCCCACCACGCGGACGCGCCCTCGCCCTCGATGGCGGTGAACGACGGGTCCCAGAGGAGCGGCGACCGCCCGATCTCGAGCAGGAAGCCGTCGAGCTCGCCGCCGTCGAGCCGCAGCACACGCACCCGCAACGGTCGCAGGACCGCGGCGTCGTCGCCCTCGACCGCCTCGACGCGCCGCCATTCGGTCCCGTCTGCGGCGATGCCCGACTGCAGCAGCATGTTGTTGAGATGGGGCGGGACGTCGGCGGCGACGACGCTCGCAAACGCCGGCCAGCCGGAAGCCCCGGCGGGCGCCTCGCCGACGAAGACCTGGCCGAGCGAGTTCATCATCAGCGGGCGAGCCGGCACGATCGCGTCGCGCCCGGGCCAGGCGACCGCGATCGACGCGTACTCGGTCGCGAACCGGAACTCGTGCGACGCGCCCGGCGTGCCGTCGGCGGCGTAGCCGAAGAATCGCGCCTCGAAGCGCGGCGCGACGATCGCCTGCAACGGACGCAACTCGCCGAGCGAATCGCGCCAGGCCCGCAGCTGCGCGAGCACCGGCACCTCGCTCGCGGCCAGACTCTGGGCGCTCGCGCGGCCGGTACCGCCGAGGGCCAGGCCGACCGCCAGCGCGAGGAATGGGTGATGGAGCGCAGGCGCGCGGACGAGTGGCATGGCCGCCCGACGGCGGGCGACCGGACCGAACTCCCGGATCAGCTCGTCGGACGCCGGCCCCACCGACCGTAGAGCGCCGGCAGCACCAGCAGGTTGAGCGCCGTCGAGCTGACCAGACCGCCGAGGATCACGAACGCCATCGGCCGCTCGATCTCGTTGCCGGGCGCCGGCTCACCGACGACCAGCGGCAACAGCGCGAGCCCGGCGCTGAGCGCGGTCATCAGGATCGGCGACAGCCGTTCGGCGGCTCCGCGCAGCACCAGCTCGCGCCCGAACGGCACGTTCTCGACGGTCTCGAGGTGGCGGTAGTGGCTGACCAGCATGATGCCGTTGCGCGCCGCGATGCCGAGCACCGTGACGAACCCGACCAGCGAACCGAGCGAGAGTGCGCCGGTGTCGGCGTAGGCGCCGAGCACGCCGCCGATCAACGCGAACGGCAGCGTCACGGCGACCAGCGCGGTCAGGCGCAGCGAGCGGAAATCGGCGTGCAGCAGCAACAGGACCGCGAGCACGGCGACCAGGGCGAGCCAGAGCAGGCGGGCCTGTGCGGCCTCGCGCGCGGCGAACTCGCCGAGCACCTCGCTGTGGCAACCGAGCGGCAGCGGTGTCGCGGCGACCCGTGCCGCGATCGCGGTCGCGACCGTGCCGAGGTCGGCGTCGCGCACGTTGCAGGTGATGTCGATCTTGCGGGACGCGCCGTCGCGCTTGACGACGTTCGGCGTCGGCAGCACCGCGACATCGGCGACCTCACCGAGAGTGGTTCGACCGCCGCCCGGCAGCTCGAGCAGCAGCTCCCGCAGCTGCCCCGGATCGCGCCGCAGCTCCGGATCGCCGGTCACCACCACCGAGCGGGCGCGCTGATCGAGCTGCAGCTCGCCGACGGTCGCACCCCGCAGCAGCAGCGCGATCGCGCTGCGCACGGCCTGTGGATCGAGCCCACTCAGTGCGAGCGCCTCGGGACGCAGCTCGACGGCGACGCGCGGCACCGGCTGCTGCTGTTCGACATGCAGATCCGCGATCCCCGGCACGCCGCCGATCGCGGCCGCGACCGCCGCCGCCGATCGCTGCAGCGCGGCGAGCTCGGGCCCGCGAACGCGCACGACGATCGACGCGCCGGCGCCGCTCAGCACCTCCTTGACGCGTTCGCGCAGGTAGGTCAGCACGTCGCGCTGCAGCCCGGGGTAGCCGTCGACGACCTCCTGGATCGCCGCGAGCGTGGCGTCGTAGTCGGCTTCCGGATCGACGCTGAGCCACAGCTCGGTGAAGTTCGGCCCGACGACCTCGTCGCCGAACTCGGCGCGACCGATGTGCGAGCCGAAGTTGCGCACGCCGGGGATCGCGCGCAATTCGCGACTGACGCGCTCGGTGATGCGCGCCATCGCCGCGATGCCGGTGCCCGGCTTCTCGACCCAGTGCATCAGGAAATCGCGTTCGCGGAAGTGCGGCAGGAACTCGCGCCGCAGCCCGCCGGCGGCCAGTCCGGCCGCGAGCAGCGCGAGCGCGACGATCGCGGCGGTGAGCCGTGGCCGCCCGATCACGGCCGGCAGCAACCGGCGATACACCCGCGTCAGGGCTCGGACGACCGGCGCCTCGCGACTACCGCCGACACGTCGCGGCAGCAACAGCAGGCACAGCGCCGGGGTCACCGTCAGCGCGACCAGCAGCGAGGCCGCGATCGCGGTGACGTAGGCGATGCCGAGTGGCCGGAAGAACGCCCCCGGCAGCCCATCGAGGAAGAAGACCGGCAGGAACACGAGCACGATCACGAGGCTGCCGAACACGACCGCGCTGCGCACCTCGAGGGATGCGCGCAGCACGACACCGAGCGCCGCGAACTTCGAGCCCTCCGCGCGCGCGATCGCGAGCCGACGGCCGATGTTCTCGACGTCGATGATCGCATCGTCGACGACCTCGCCGAGCGCGATCACGAGTCCGGCCAGCGTCATCGTGTTGATCGAGCCACCGAGCCCGTGCAACAGCACCACCGCGGCGCTGATCGACAGCGGGATCGCGATCAGACTGATGCACGCGGCCCGCAGGTCGAACAGGAAGGCCAGCAGGATCAGCACGACGAGGCCACAGCCGAGCAGCATCGCGCCGCCGAGGTTGCCGAGCGCATCGGCGATGAACGTCGCCGGCCGGAACACCGTGGTGTCGACGTGCACGTCGCCGAGGCCCGGCCGGAGCTCGGCGATCGCAGCCTCGACGTCGCGCGTGATCGCGAGCGTGTTGCCCCACGGCAGCTTCTCGACGATCAGCAGCAGACCCGGTACGTCGTCGATGATCGCGTCGCCGATCGGCGGCGCGTGATCCCAGCGCACCTCGGCGACGTCGCCGATCCGCACCAGGCCGGCATCCGACTGCCGCACCGGCATGGCAGCGAGGTCCGCCGGCGTATGGATCGCGGCGCCGACCTGCACCGCGAAGCGCTGGTTCGGGGTGTCGACGAAACCGCCGGCATCGAGCGCCGTCGCGCGGCGCGCCGCGGCGACGACCTCGGCGGCCGCGACCCCGGCCACCAGCAACCGTTCGGGATCGAGCTGGACCTGCAGCTCCGGCGTCCGCTGGCCCCAGACCGCGACGTTGGCGACACCTGCGATCGCGAGCAACCGCGGGCGGATCGTCCATTCGACGAGCTCGGAGAGCTCCATGCGGGTCAGCGAGTCCGAGCGCACGCCGAGCTTCATCGCCCGACTGGTCGACGACATCGGCTGCAGGATCACCGGCCGGCGCACGCTCGCGGGCAGCCGCGAAGCGGCGAGCTCGAGGCGCTCCTGCACCAGGTTGCGCGCCTGCAGCAGGTCGGTCCCGCGACCGAACAGCAGCTGCACGGACGACAGCCCGAGCACCGAGCTCGACCGCAACGTCTCGAGCCCGGTGATGCCGTTGAACGCGTTCTCGAGCGGGATCGTCACGAGGTGCTCGATCTCCTCGGCCGCGAGTCCGGGACCCTCGGTCTGGACCTCGACGCGCGGGGGCGCGAACTCGGGGAACGCGTCGTAGGCCGCGTGGTCGGCGGTGTAGAGGCCACCGGCGAGCAGCGCCACGGCGAGCGCGATCACCAGGACCGGGTAGTCCAGCGACCAGGCGATGAGCGCGCGCATCATCGCGTTACTTGCCCGCTCCGAACTCGGTGCCGAACAGCTCCGCTGCGCCGCTGGTCACGACCTCGACCCCGGCGGCTGGACCGGCCGCGAGCACGGCGAACCCGTCGCGCTCGAACTCGACATCGATCCGGCGCCGCGCGAACCGCAACGGCGCGAGCCGCTCGTAGACCCAGGTGCCGCCGCCGGCGTCGCGCACGATGGCGGCAGCCGGCACGGTGCGCCGCGGTACGCCGGCGCCGCGCACGGCGACGGTGACCGCGCAGCGTTGGCCCGGCCGGTGGGCGCCGTCGATATCGTCCACCGCGAAGAACGCCAGCACGCTGAGCGTCGCCGGATCCGCCTGCGGCGGCGCCGCGACCGGAGTGGCGATTTGCGGATCGAGCTCGCGCAGCGACAGTGGCCCGAAGCGGACCGGTGCCGCGAGCTCGAGCTCCGGTGCCAGCGCCTGCGGCACCTCGACCCGCAGCCAGAGTCGGCGCTGGTCCTCGAGATCGAACAGCGCTGCACCGGCGGGAACCAGCTGACCCTCGAGCACGCCAAGCGCGGCGACGATCGCATCCCGCGGCGCGACGATCGGCAGCGCACCGGTCGCGCCGTCGCCGAGCGCCGACAGCGTGGCGTCGATCGTCGCGACCTCGCCGGCGGCCGCGGTCCGCGCCGCGTCGGCGAGTGCGAGGGTCGCCGTCGCCTCGTCGACGGCCCGCACGCTGCCGACGCGGTCGGCCAGCAACCGCTCCGCGCGCGACAGTGCGATGCGCGCCGCTTCCTGGGCCGCGATCGCGCTCGTCAGCCGCCCGTTCGCGCTCTCGCGCGCGTTCGCCAGGGTCGCACGGGTGTCGGGTCCGGCGAGCGGAACCAGGCGGGCGAGCGTCGCACCAGCGGCGACCGCTGCCCCCACTGCGATCGCCGGGTCGGTCGCGAGCTCGATGCGCCCCGCGAACGGCGCCTGCACGGTGACGCGCGCGCCCGGGGCGCGCTCGAAGCGACCGGGCAGCCGGCGAACGCGACCGATCGGTCGCTCTGCGACGGGTGCCGTCCCGATGCCGAGCCGTTCGGCCGCGCTGGCTCCGAGCTCGATCGTCCAGAGTCCGGCTTCGGTCGGCTTCGCCTGCGCCGGCGGCGACGCCGGCGGCGAAGGCGGCGAAGCGGTTCCGCTGCCGCACGCGGCGAATGCGAATCCGACAGCGAACAGAGCAGCGTGACGCATCATCGCTCGGGGCCTCCTGGGGGCGGCAATCTGCAGCCGACCGCACGTTCGAGTTCGACGCGCGCGCGCCGGCAGGCGGCGAGCGCGTCGCCGTGATCGGCTTCGGCCCGCAGCAGCGCGGCCTCTGCCGGCAGGGTCGCGAACTCGGCCTCCTGGCCGGCCGCGACCTGCCGCCGCAGCTGCTCGACGCGGGCGGTCAGCACCGGCAGCACCTCGCGTTCGTCGAGCTCCACCAGGCGCAGCGCCTGCTGCAGCGCCAGCCGGGCCACCGCGACCTCGTCGGCGACGCGACGCGCGATGGCGTCGCGGCGGCGGAGCGCGAGCGCGACCTCGGCGGTCCGCGAGTCGATCGGGCCGCGCTGGAACAGCGGCAGCTCGGCGAGCAGGCCGGGGCCGATCTCGAAGCCCTCCTTGCCCTTGGCGTTCGCATCGGCGATCGCCGACAAGCGCGCGGCCTGCCACTCGGCCAGCCCGGCGCGCTCGCTGGCGCCGGCGAGGCCGAGCTCGGCGGCGTGAAGGTCCGGTCGGGCGGTCAGCGCCAGCGCGACGAGTTCGTCGAGCGGTTGCGTCGGTGCCGTCGGCGGGGCCGCGGTCGCCGCCGACACGAACCGGACCGACGCTGCCGGCCGGTAGGCCAGCAGGCCGCAGAGCCGTTCGGTGGCGCCGGCGAGCTCGGCCACCCGGCGGACGCGCTCGCGCGCCGCGGCGGCCGCATCCACTCGCGCCAACTCGGCGTCGGCTGCGCTCAGATCCCCCGCGGCGAGCCGGCTGCCGGCGGCGACCGCGAGCCCATCGGAGATCTCGGCGGCGCGCGCCGCGATGCGACCGCGTTCGGCCGCGAGATCGCGGTCGATCATCGCGAGTCGGACGTCGCGCGCGAGATCGAGCCCCTGCTGCAGCAATCGCGCGGCGACCTGCTCGCAGTCGGCGCGCGCTGCGGCGATCCGGCCCGAACGCCGCAGCAGTGCTTCGATCGGCCACGTGACGGTGAACTCGAGCTGCTTCGGACCGACCGGGAAGTAGATCGACAGCAGCGGGTTCTGCAGCAGGCCGGACTCGGCGAGCAGCGCGCGGCTGACACCGACCTCGGCCAGCGTCGCCGCGAAGTCCGGGTTGCGCCACAGCGCGATCGCGACCGCTTCGTCGGCATCGACGCCATCGGCGACATCGATGCCCGGCGGCAACGCCGCGTCGACCTCTCCGCTCTGGCGCAGGTGGTGGCCCGCGGCGGCGAGCAGCGCCGCATCGAGTTCGGGTTCGGCGAAGTCGGCGGTGTCGGCAGCGCAACCGGCGGCGAGCGCCAGCCAGCAGCACACGGCGACCGGGCGGCGGCATCGCGCGGAATGCCGGCCAGACTGCGGCGTGGTTCGCGGTAACGGTTCGATCATCCGTGGCTGTCGGGAATGGCGGGGCACGGGTCAGACGTGCGGACCTTTGTAGCCGCGACAGACGAAGATGTCGGCATCGAGTACCTCGATGCCCCATCGCCGGACGTCGACGTGGTCGACCCGCTCGACGCTGTCGAAGTGCTGACGCACCTCGTCGAGCAGGCTGGCGCGCTGCCGCGGCCGCGGCAGCACGAAGATCGCGCTCTGGCCGATCCGACCGGCGGGGTCCTCCCAATGGTCGAACTGCAGCGCAGCGCGCCCGACGACGTTCTGCGCCAGCGTCGGCTCGCGCACTTCGCCCGGCGGCGCCGATGCCAGGCCGAGCTCGAGCGAACGCGACAGCTGCGCGGCGTCGCGGTAGTCGCCGGCGAAGAAGAACACGTTGCCCTCGGTGCCGTCCACGGTGTCGATCGACTCCTCCCATTGCTCGGCGCGGCTCGCGATCTCGTCCCAGCCGGACCACGTACTGCCGCGGTCCTGCGGCACCAGCACGATCGCCGGCCCGAGCGCGAGCAGACCACCGAACGCCAACGCCGCGCGCAGCCCGCGCCGGGTCGCGACCGGATGGTCGAGGCGGAAGCCCGAGCTGCCCCACCACAGCGCGGTGCCGAGCAGCAGCGGCTGCATCGCCGGGATCAGCCAGTTGATCTTGACCTGCACGAACAGTGCGTTGCCGATCAGGAACACGAGCATCGGCAGGCCGAACGCGAGCAGCCAGAACGCGCGCATGTCGCGACGCCTGGCGCCGCCGACGAGCCATGCGGTCGCGATCACCAGCGCCACGATCACCACCGGGTTGAGCACCGCCGCCTGGCCGGCGAGCAGCTGCCCGAACCAATGGGTGCCGAGCCGGGCGTGCGCCCAACGATTCGTCGTCTGGAAGCGGAACGACTCGAAGTCGTTGCCGAAGTTCCAGAGGATCACCGGCAGGAACACCAGCAGCGCGACCAGCACGGCGAGATACGGCCCCGGGCGCGTGAGCTGACGCCGCAGACGGCCATCGCCGAGCGTCACCAGACCGCCGCCGAGCAGCAGGAAACACGCGGTGTACTTACTGAGCAGTGCGCCGCCGGTGAACAGCCCGGCCAGCAGCCACCAGCCGGTCGCGCCGTCGCGCGCGCGCCAGAGCGCCAGCATCGCCAGCAGCCAGAAGCCGCAGAGCGCCGGATCGGGGTTGGTCAGGAAACGCACGCTGACGAGACTCGGCACGATCAGCGTGAGCACCAGCCAGGCCACACGCGACGAGCGCGGCGCCGCGAACGCCCGCAGCAGCAGCAGGCCCGCGAGCGTGCCCGCACTGCCGCAGAGCCACGAGAACAGCCGGATACCGAGCGCACCGTCACCGAACACCCAGGTACCGAGCCGGATCAGCCAGGCCACCATCGGCGGGTGATCGTAGTACGAGAGCGCCGGATGCTCGGAGTAGCACCAGTAGTACGACTCCTGCGCGAAGACCGGCATCACGACGGCCAGCAGCAGCGAAACCCCGAGCGTCGCTGCCAGCAGCAGCGGCTCGGTCCGCGCGCGCCGCGCGCGGACCAGAACTGCCGGCTCGGGACCGAGGACCTCAGCGGTCGCCGCCACGACGCCCCTTGCGCTGGCCGGTGCGCTCGCCACGTTCGTTCTCTTCGTGTTCCTCGGCTCCTTCGCGCTCCTCGGCCTCGTTCTCCTCGGCCTCCTCGCGCTCCTCGGCCTCGCCCTCCTCGTCTTCCTCGTCCTCGCCCGCCGTCTTCGCTGCGGCCTTCGGACCGGCGGCGAGTTCGAGCTCGACCAGGCGTCCGGCCGCGGCGTCGAACGACGCGCCGATCAGGTAGCGACCGTGCACGGTCGCTACCTCGCAGCGCGGCTGACCGTCCTCGAGCTCGAGCGCGGCCTTGACGGCGAAGCCGTTGACGATGCCGGCGAAACGTTCGAGAACCTCGCCGAGCCCGACCCCGGACTTCGCGAGCACGGCCTGGAAGCCGGCGAGCTCACCGGCCTCGGCGCCCGCGGCCGCCGCCACGTTCGAGCGCACCGCACCGGTGCGCGGGTCGAGCTTGACCTCGTGCAGGCGGCCGTCGTTGCCGACGATCATCACCTCGTAGAACACGTCGACGCCGGCGTCTTCGATCTCGCCCTCGAGTTCGGCCTCGACCGCATGGCCGGGGCAGGCGGCGAGCGCGCGAGCGAGCGCCGCGCTGAGCGGAATCTCGGCCTTGGCGACGATGTCGCGCGGATCGGCATGACCGCCGGTCGGGCCGGCCAGGAAGGTGGGAAGCGCGGCCGAGCCGGCGGCGCAGGTGACGGCCGCGAGGGCCGACAGGATGGTTGCTTTCAACATGGCCCCCTCCTTACGCACCGCCGCCGGGCGGTGCATGACGCCTGCATGATGCCGCGTCAGGCGCGTCGGCGGCCGGGTTCGCGCGCGCGCTCGTCGGCGACCTGCCCGACGTTGTCGACGGGCGCGGCGACCACCTCGCGCACGAACACGAACGAGCGCGCCAGCACGAAGTTGAGGCCCATGCCGGCAACCACGCCGGCGAACAGCGCGAGGATCCGACTGCCCTCGCTGCGGAAGAACTCGACGTGGTTCGTCAGCAGGTAGTAGGTGCCCCAGTTGACGACGAAGCCGAGCAGCGACGACAGCACGAACGCCGGCCACTGGAAGCGCTTCCGCGTGCGCCGGCGGTCGGCGAACGTGACGGCGCGGTTCCAGGCCCAGTTCCAGCTCGCACTGCCCCAGAACGACAGCGCGCGCGCCACCTCGTGTTGCAGGCCGAACGCGGCCTGCAGACCGAGGAACAGCGCGACGTCGACGACGAACCCGGAGCCGCCGACCAGTCCGAACTGCACGAACTCGACGAGCACGGGGTAGCGCGTGCCGTAGGCGCGACGGAAGCGGCGGAGGGGCGCGAGCAGAACGTCGAAGACGCGGACCTGGGGCAACCGTGGCATTCCGGGATCGGGCATTCCGGGAGCGGATCGTAGCGATCGTCCGCCGCGTCCTGGATGACGGGAAGATGATCACGACGGACCTGCGCTAGCATCGCAGGTCGTGCGCGTGCTGTTGATCGAAGATTCCGAGATCCTCCGCGATTCCCTGAGCCGCGGCTTGTCGTGCTCGGGATTCGCGGTCGACGCGGTCGGCTGCGGTCGCCAGGGCTGGATCTACGCCAGCCGCAACGACTACGACGTCGTGATCCTCGACCTGATGCTGCCGACGCTCGACGGCATGGAGATCCTGGCCCGCCTGCGCCGCGAGGGCCACGACGTGCACGTCCTGATCCTGACGGCGAAGGACTCGCTCGAACAGCGCGTCGCCGGCCTGCGCGCGGGTGCCGACGACTACCTGACCAAGCCGTTCGAGTTCGACGAGCTCGTCGCCCGCCTCGAAGCGCTGGCGCGCCGCCGCTACGCCCAGAAGGCGCCGGTGCTGGTCGAGGGCGAGCTCGAACTCGACACCGTGCGCCGCGAGGTGCGCTTCCGCGGCGCCGTGATCCCGACCGCGCGCCGGGAGTTCAACCTGCTGCACCTGCTGTTCCTGCGCCGCGGCGAGGTGATCTCCCGCACCGCGATCGAGGATCACCTCTACAACGAGCACACGCTGCCCGAGAGCAACAGCGTCGACGCCGCGATCTACACCCTGCGACGCAAGCTCACCCGGGCCGGCAGTC
>JAGQRB010000285.1 GCA_020425925.1 Planctomycetota bacterium | reverse complement strand
TCGGCCTGGGCCCGCTTCTACGAGCTGTACGCGCCGATGCTGCTCGGGTTCGCGCGGCGCCGCGGCCTGTCGCATCACGACGCCGAGGAGGTCCGCGACCGCTGCCTCGCGGCGCTCGCGCGCAAGATGCCCGTGTTCGAGTACCGCCCCTAACTCGGTCGGTTCCAGGCGTTCCTGTTCCGCATGGCGGTCGGCCACGTCTGCGACCTGCGCCGGCGCGAACGGGCCCGCGCCGCGGTGCCGCTCGACGACGACGTGCCGAGCGGCGACCCCGCCGACGACTGGCAGGCGGCGTGGCGCGACGAGCACCTGCGCTGGGCGCTGGCCCGCGCGACGGCGCGCGCGAGCGACCGCGATGCGCGCGCGTTCCGTGCCTTGCTCGCCGGCTGCGATGCCACTGCGGTGGCCGCCGAACTCGGGCTGCGTCGCAACCACGTCTACAAGATCAAGAGCCGGCTGCTCGCCGAGGTGCGGCGCCTGCTCGAGCGTGTGCAAAGTCACTGAGGTCCGCGCACCCGGCGCTCACTGACCGCGGAGCGGCTGGAACCACAGCTTCTTTCCTGTCCCCGGCCGGCCGATCGCTGCGTCTGCGTGGCCCGGGCAACCGGTCGGCCGAGGCGGCCGGCGAGCCGGCGGCGGACACGCGGTGGCTTGATCCCCGATTGGACCATTCGTAGGGTTCTTCCGGACGGAAGGGCGTGACCCGACAAGGAAGCGTGACCACGAATCCAGGATTGACGATGACTCAGTCGGCCGGACACCTGGCATGCGCCTCGCTGGCGACGCGACTCGCCCTCGCGGCTGGCTTCTTCGTCGCGATCGCGGCTGGACAAGGGACGCCGCGGCGGGCACCGGTGCCCGATGTCGCGGCGATCGAAGCGGCGCTGGCGAGTCCCGACCTCGTCGAAGTGCTGTCTCGGCAGGAGGACAGCGCCGCAGAGCACATCGACGGCCTCTTGACTCACGCCAAGAAGCTGACGCAGGGTGGCGTGGCGCAATTCGCCCTCCTCGACGAAGCGACGCGGCTGGCCGAACGGCACGCGCTGCTCGATCAGGCGATGGCGGCGATCGGCGAACTCGCGAAGTCGTTCGAACTCGACGCCGAGGAACGCGCTCTCGCCCTCGTCGAGGCGGTTGCCGCGACGGACGCGGCACGCAGTCGCAAGGGTGGCGCCGAGCTCCGCGCCGCGATCGCCGCGGTGTGCCTGCGCTCGAGCCGCGACTTGCTCGTTCGGGTTCCGATGCGACGGTCGCAGGTCGATCGCGCCGAGCAGTTCGCCGAGTTCGCGAGCAAGCTCAAACTGCGCGACAAGTCACTCGAGAAGGAGATCGATCAGCGTGGCAACGTGGTCGAGGCATTCCGCTCCCTGGTCGATGCGACCGACCGCGAGGCCGGGCGCAGGCTCTCGAGCAAGGAGCGCACGGCACGCACGATGGCCGCGACGTTCCTACTGGAGGCCGCGCCGCCCGAACGGACCTGGCGACAAGCGATCGTGTGGTTGGCGGATCTGCGAGCGGAGTCGTTCGCGCCGCTTCTCGCGGCGAAGAGCGACGTTCCGCGGACCTCGGCCGAAGCCGTCGAGATGGCCAGGCACGCGCACTCCGCCGCGATGTCGGAGCCCGAGGCCTCGTTGGTACTGGCGCTGGCGGAGCTGACGCGGTGCTGGCTGGACCGTGCCGAGCAGCTCGCAAAGACCGACGCCGACAAGCTCGCCGTGCTCGCCGAGAAGAACCGGGTTCGCAAGGAGATGGCGACCCGCCTCGTACCGATCGCGAGCCTCGAAGTACGGCAGGTCAGCGGCTTCGGCCAGGTGTTCGCTCATCCCTCGCAGCTCGACGGCTTCGAGAAGGGAGTCTACGGCAAGCTCATGGTCGCGGATGACCTCGTGTTCAACCCTGGCAATGACTCCATCGCCGAGGTGGAGGTGCCGTTGGACAGGGCGATGCTCCACCTGAGCGGCGAAGTTCAGGTCGTCGGCATCCGCGAACAAGAGCTGCAGTTCACGATCCGATCCGACAAGGAGGAGCTCTGGGCCTCGGACGTCGTGACGAAAGACTCGGCGAACCGCGGGCAGAAGTTCTCGGTGGCTCTGGGCAAGGCCAAGAGGCTGTTTCTTTGCTGCACCTGCAAGGGCGACCGTTCGGGTGCCTGGACGATCTGGCGCCACCCGGTGATCCTCGTCGAGCCCTGAGCTCCAAGGGCACCGGCAGGCGCACCCGCCGCGGTGTGCCGCACGCGCATTCCCAGCCCCTGACCGGCGAGCGCCGCTACGGTGCGCGCCGTGGATCGCCCCATGCCCTCGCCCGAGCACGTCACGCTGCCGCCCGGGTTTCGCGCGGTGGGCCATGCACTGTGGTCTCGAGCCGGCGCAGAAGCTCGACCTCGGCTAGCTGCAGCGACTGTGCTCGACTCTCGGCGCGCTGGGTGCAGTCGTTGGACGCGCACGTGAAGGATACGGACGGGGAGAGGCTGAAGGCGGAGCGAGGGCGTTGGGGTTGCGGTCTCGAAACCGGACAGGCGCGGTTTGGTTTGGGGGACAGTTGCAGGAAGCCATGGGCTACCTATTTTGCCTTTCGGCGTGCCGGCCCACCGAGGATACGTAAGTCCTTCAGCCCGGCCAGCGCCGAGACGTCCGCGACCTGCGTGCCCGCGAGGTTCAGCCACCGCAGCCCGGCCAGCCCGGCCAGCGCCGAGACGTCCGCGACCCGCGTGCGCGCGAGGTTCAGCGACCGCAGCCCGGCCAGCCCGGCCAGCGCCGAGACGCCCGCGACCTGCGTGCCCGCGAGGTTCAGCGACCGCAGCCCGGCCAGCCCGGCCAGCGCCGAGACGTCCGCGACCTGCGTGCCCCAGAGGTTCAGCGACCGCAGCCCGGCCAGCCCGGCCAGCGCCGAGACGTCCGCGACCCGCGTGCCCGCGAGGTTCAGCGACTGCAGCCCGGCCAGCCCGGCCAGCGCCGAGACGTCCGCGACCCGCGTGCCCGCGAGGTTCAGCTCTTTTCGATCCGGGAAGAACGTGACGGCCACGGCAGGCGCCTCGTAGAAGAGCTTCTCGAACTCGGAGTTGACGATCGCGCTGGTATCCCGCCGGTATTCCCGCAGCGACCGGACGGCAGCCGGCGAGCCGATCAACGCCAAGGCCCTGACACAGCGACCGCGTTCGTGCGAACTCCACCCGTTGCGCCATCGCAAGTGCGGCACGACCGCCTCGCCGCAGCCGGCGAGCGCGACGGCGTCCGGCATGCTGCGTGGCGGAATCAGCTGCTCGGACAGTTTGGCGAACGCGCCGCGCAGCGTCTCGTCGTCGATCTGATGCGCGGTCGCGAGACACCGAAAGAGAAAGAACTGGCGTTCGCGCACCGCCAGCCGCTTCTTGACCGGCACCCTGCTGCCACTGGGCAGCGGCTCGAGCGAGGTCTTCTTCAGGATGCCGGCCGCCAGCTTGGTGGCGAAGCCCGACCCGGCGCGCGGCAATGCCATCGCGAACAGGATCGTCGGTTGCCACGCCGACTCCTGGCAGTGGTCGATCAGCAGCCGAGGATCGCCTTCGTTCACGAAGCGGGTCGCCGCGAGGTACTCCTTGAGAGTGTTGTGGAGGAACTCGACGCGGCCCTGACTCGACTCTTGCAGCATCCCGCTGCGCTCGACGAGTGCCTTGCGGATCCGTGGTGCATCGACCTCTTCAAAGGCGTACTTGTGCAGCTCGTCGCGCAGGCAATCGTCGAGGTCGGCTTCCCCGATCGCGGACAGGCCGCGCGACACCATGCGTTCGGCGAGCGCCGAGAGCAGGCCCAGGCGCTTGGCGAGATCGAGCGCACGGTACTGCTCGTCTTCCGCCACCGACGCCATGCCGGGACGCTCCTTGTCACGGCGCTCGAGCAGCATCTCGCAGAGCTTCTCGCAGAGCGCGACCGGGGTCTCCGGCAGGTTCTCGCTGCGCTGTCGGTGCAGCGCACACACCGCGGCGCACAGCAGCGGGTTCGTGGCCAGGCGCGCGATGGCCGGTGCTTCGTCGAGTCTGGCCTTCAAGCGGCCGGCCAAAGGGCGCAGGTCCTCGGGCTGATCCCAGTGTCGCAACCGGGACTCCATTGCTTCGTGCCAGCGATCGATGAATCGGTTGCGGTCCGACGGCGACAACGGTTCGACCCGCGCCGAGACGAATCCGAGTTCTTCGAGGTCGGCGCGCTCGACGGCCTCCGGGCGCGTCGTCACGACGTAGGCGTTGTCGGGGAACGTCTTCGTCAACTGCCGGATCTCCGCCAGCAACTCGCCGCGACTCTTGGCCGGCACTTCGTCGACGCCATCGAACATCACCAACCCACGGCCGCCCCGGAGCACCGTGTCGACCCAGTGGCTCGGCGGGTCGGGTAGTTCCCTGGCGAGCAACTCGGGGTAGTCCCGCGGCCGCGGCAGCACACCCTCCGGGTAGTCGCGCAGGCGCACCAAGAACGGGATGCGCCGACGCCAGTCCGCGGCACGATCGCCCGAGTCCTTGCCG
This sequence comes from Planctomycetota bacterium, assembly GCA_020425925.1. Lineage (GTDB taxonomy): Bacteria > Planctomycetota > UBA1135 > UBA1135 > UBA2386 > JAGQRA01. The sequence continues at coordinate 3,103 of JAGQRB010000285.1, read as the reverse complement.
GCCTGCACGGCGGCCCATCGCAACAAGGTCGTCTTGCCACAACCGGCGACACCGCGGATCAGCAGGCGCGAGCTCTCGGGTTGGTCGAGCTGGTCGAAGAACTCCACGGCAGGCATCGAAGCCGACTCGACCTCCGGCTCGTCCTCGCTCTCGGTGTCGGCCCCTTCGCCGACCGTCGGGGGGTGGACCTCGTCCGCGAGGTTGAGCGAGACGTACGCGACCGTCAGCGAATACTCCTTCGACTCCCGCGGCACTTCGATCCCGAACAACTGGACATAGTCGAGCTTGTCGACGACGGCCTTGCGATACCGCGCTTCGAAGTCCTCTTCGGCGACGACGTGGGGCGATTCCGGCTTCGCGGCCGCTTCCGACTCCTGGTGAACGGAATCCGCCCCCCGAGCCAGGGGCTCGAACTGCAGCTCCCAACGCCCGAGTGCGTCGGACCGGTTCGGGATCACCCGAGCTCGCCACGCTGCGCCCTTCGGCTCGTAGTCGCGCAGCCAGACCGTACCACGCCCCTCGTCGAGCGCGAGGTCGACGACGGCGTAGCCGTTCTCTCGGCTCTGCGACGACGCGTAGCATGCTCCGGCCGAGAGCACGGAGTGACCGGTGGCCGCATCGGTCGCGACCCAGTCGTCGTGCTCGTGCCCATGCAGCACGAAGTCGAAGTCCCGCGCGATCTGGCGAAGCACCGAAGCCTCTTCGGGTACGAACCAGCTCGCGGGATGGTGCAGGAGACCGATCCGCAAGTCACACTCCGGCGGCATCTCGCCGAGCAGCGTCTCGAGCTGGTAACGGCCGGCCATCCACAAGCGGCCACGCTCGGTCCGGCCCGCGCCGGTCGATGACCATGCCGAATTGAAGCCCGCGACACCGACTCGAACGCCGCGAACGTCGACTGCGTCGGCGTAGGTCAGCAAGTCGGGATTCGACAGCAGATGCTCGTAGCCATGCGTCCTCAGGAAGCCGGCGTAGTCTTCGAGCCGCTGCCGGATACGCGACCAATCCAGTCCACCGCTCCTGACGAGCTCCTCGATCTCGTCGAGCGACTGGATTGCTTCGAGGCCGCGACGCTCGAACGCCGAGATGCGTTGGCGGTTGACGTCGTGGTTGCCCGGTACGAGGTAGACCCGCCGCTGCGGGATCGGTGGATCGAAAGTCGCGCGAACGCCCTCGAGGAAGTCGTGCGCCTCGCGCAACTGATCGGTGATGAGTTCGCCGCGCTCCTTGCCGATCTGGCCGTAGGCCGCGTCGCCGGTGAAGAAGATCAAGTCCGGGCGTAGCCCGTGCTCCTTCGCCAGCTGGCGCAGATCCTTGCGGAGCGCATCGAGGACCCGCCGCGCGTCCCACCCGGTCTTGGGGCTGCACGCGTGCAGGTCCGAGAGATGCAGCCACGTCAGCTTGCGCCCGTTGCTCGGCTCGTCCTCCGACATCCTGGCCAAAGGCTAGCGTGGCATCGGTCCCGAGGCGACTCGCATCACCGCCCGAGTTCGAAGCCGACGAGCCGCCGTAACGAACTGTCGTCGTAGCATCACGCCGCCGTTTGGATCCTGGTTCATGCTCGCCCTGAGCCGGGTGGGCGGGATCGTCGTTGGTGTGCGCCGGATCCAGTGAGTCCGGGCTCAGACGTCCTAGGGGGTGAGCACTCGGGAGCGGCGAGGCGCAGGGCACTGCGGCAAGTGCGGCCACGATGAGGTGGTCGCCTTCTCGGGCGAGGGGCGCGGCTTCTGCCGCGGTGCGACGCGTGCTCCGGCGCGCGGAGTGAAGCCGCCCTGGCAGGCCGATGCGCTGTCCGCGATTCGGATGTCGTCAGGCGGTTTTCTTGGCGGGCCGGCGGTGTTCCACGCGGTGTCCCGTGCAAACCGAACCGCACCGCAAGGACCAACCGATGTTAGCCGAGTGGCTCACACTCTCGACCCTGACCCTGGCCCTGGCCCCGCAAGGCCCGACCGCCACCTTCTCCGACAACACGTTCCAGAACGGTTCGTGGACCTCGAGCTGGCTCACCGGCGGCGGGGGCACCGCGACCGGCGCGACCACCCAGGTTCTCTCGGGAAACCCCGGCCCGGCGATGGAGGTGTCGCACAGTTACGTCACGAGCGTCGGCATCACGCGCATCGAGATGTTCCACCTGATGAACGCCGCCGTCTACGATCCGTCGACGTCGGGCCCGATCGGCACTATCGGCTGCCAGCTCGAGTATCGGGCGCTGGGCCCGAACGACCTGCACGCAGTGCGGTTCGTGATCGCGCAGGGATCGCAGATGTTCATCAGCCGCTATCCGCAGGCCTGGTGGCTCTCGACGAGCTACCAGGCGTGGGTGGCGCAGGGACCGTTCGCGCTGACCGCCACCGACTTCGTCGAGCAGCTCGGCTCCTTGTCCTACAACCTCAACAGCCACCCCGACTTCTCGGTCGCCGGGGCGCCGTTGACGTTCGGATTCGGCACCCACTCGGACACCGTCGCGACGACGACGCTCACCGTCGCATTCGACAACTTCTTCGTCGCGATCAACGGAGTGCCCGCGACCGTCGCCGTGCGGCGCGGCAATCCACCGAATCCGGACGTGCTGCGCCCGGTCTCGACTCAGGGCCCCGCGATCGGCACGACGTGGGGTCCGGTGATCGACCACTCCACGTTCTTGCCGAATGCGACGCTCGACTTCCTCGGGTTCGGCTTCACACCTGCCAGCGTCGCCACGCCCTACGGTGTGCTGCTGTGCAGCCCGGTCGTCGATTCCTACGCGCTTGCGGCGGGACAGCCGTTCTTGTTCCCCATCCCGAACGATCCCGGCCTGGTCGGCACCGCGCTCTGCCTGCAGGCGGGCTCGACCGACCCGGCGTCCGGCGTATTCCTGCTGACCAATGCGCTCGACGTCTGGGTGGGCACGTTCTGAACGACCTCGCGCCGGCCGCCGCGCGGCACTCTAGGATGGTGGCGATCGAGTCGACCCCGACCCTGCGCATGAACCGCGAAACCGCCCTCGAGATCCTGCACGAGATGACCGGGTCGGCGAGTCTGCGCCGGCACGCGCGCACGGTCGAGATCGTGATGCGCGCGCTCGCCCGCGCGCACGGCGAGGACGAGGAGCAGTGGGGCATCG
>JAGQRB010000284.1 GCA_020425925.1 Planctomycetota bacterium | reverse complement strand
CGAGCTGGAGCGCATCGGTGACACGCGCACCCGCAGGGTCGATGTGCGCGTCATCGCGGCGACGAACCGCGACCTGCGCGCGGAGGTCGACGCCGGCCGCTTCCGGCAGGATCTGTACTACCGGCTCAGCGTGTTCCCGATCGAGCTGCCACCGCTGCGCGAGCGTCGCGCCGACATCGCGCCGCTCGCGGAGCGTTTCCTACGTCGCGCGGCCGCGCGCCGCGGGCGCAAGGCGCGCGAGCCTGCGCGACTGTCCCCCGGGGCGCTGCAGCGTCTCGAACGGTACGACTGGCCCGGCAACGTGCGCGAGTTGCAGAATGCGATCGAACGCGCGCTGATCGTCGCGCCGGATGGGCCGTTGGCGTTCGACGACCTCGGCGGCCGGCCCGCGGCGCGTCGGGCGCGTGGTGGGCGCGGCGAGTCCGATCCGGCGCCGGTCCGCACCCGCGCCGAGCTGCGCGCCGAGGAGCGCGCCAACCTCGTCGCCGCGCTGCACGCGACCGGCGGCAAGGTCTCGGGCGTTGGCGGTGCGGCGGAGCTGCTCGGCATGAAGCCGACGACGCTCGCGTCGCGACTCCGCGCGCTGGCGATCGATCGACGTCGGCCGGATGCTCGGCGCTGACGGTGGGGGTCAGCCGGCGAGGTGCACCGGCTCGCACCGCACCTCGGTCTTCACCGAGTTCGCGATGAAACACTGCTCGTGAGCGTCGTGATGCATGCGCTCCAGCTCCGCCGGCGTCGGCCGGCGGTCACCGGAGAAGTCCACCTGCGGCCGCAACGTCACCGTCAGCATCGCGATCTTGCCGGCGGCGTTCTTCCCCATCACGCCGACCGCGGCGTCGGCGTAGCGATCGACGCAGAACCTGCGTCGGGCGGCGATCGACAGGAACCAGAGCATGTGGCAGCTCGACAGCGCGGCAACGAACGCCTCCTCGGGGTCGACCGCTGCCGCATCGGACATCGGCAGCGGCACGACTTGGGGCGACGACGAGCCTCGGACCTCGAGCCCGCCGTCGAACCGCAGCAGGTGCCGCCTGCTGTAGCGATTGTCGAGGAACTCCTGGTCGTCCCGCTGCCAGAGCACTTCCGCGGTGTACTGCGTCATGTTCTCCTGTTGCCGATGCAGGCAATCAACCTGGCCGACAAGCTCGCGTCGTTCAGCGAACTCTACCAGCCGAGGACGGTCGGCCAGTTCAACGGTCACGATCTCATGGTCGTCAAGCTCCATGGACCGTTCGTCTGGCACAAGCACGACGACACGGACGACTTCTTCCTGGTGCTGAAGGGCCGCATCACGATCCGGATGCGCGACGGCGACGTCACCCTGGGGCCGGGCGAGCTGTTCGTCGTTCCGCGCGGCGTCGAGCACTGCCCGGTGGCCGAGGAAGAGGCGCATGTGCTCCTCATCGAACCGACGAACACGCCGAACACCGGTGACCCCGAAACGGCCGCTGAGCGCAGGCTGATCTGAGCCGGCCGCGCGGTCATGTCCCGCGCTCGAGCACGACACGATCGTCGACGGCGACGCGACCGGGCGCGACGGTCGTGCCGTAGACGCCCAGGCACCCCTGGCGTTCGCGGGCGACGGTCTGGAGCACTCCCGGAGTTCGTTCCGTCGTCGCGGGATCGATGTCGATCACGACGCACCGCCCATCGCGCTTGTCGACGCGCATGCGCAGGCCGCCGATGCGGAGCACGCGTCCGACCCACTCGTCTTCGGCGAACGGCTCCGCGTCCGGAGTCTCGACCAGGATGTTCGGCCGAAAGCGCTGCACGTCGAGCCCGACTCCGGCCAGCTCCCCGAGGCGCGCCACGGTCCGGGTGGTGATGATCGACAGCGGGAACGTGTCGAAGATGCCGCGGTTCTGTTTGATGGCGCGCATCCCGCCGGGGCAGAGCTCGTCGCCCAGCGCGGGGTCGGCGACGTCGAATACCGCTCCCGACGGGGTCCGCACCCTCGTCGCCGAATCGTCGGGTCGATCCGGATCGACGAACTCGGGGCGGAACCGCGCCATGTCGGAGCGCTGCCGCAGCGTGAACCACGCGAAGCCGCTGTGCGGCACGTCGTTGCGCAGGAACGCCCAACGGCGATCCCCGGCCAGGCCGTGCCACGACACCTCGACCTCACGCAACGCCTCGCCGGCCATCGACTTCACGGGATAACGCCAAAGCGCTGCGACCCGGCCCAGCGGCCGGTCCTGGTCGGATCCATCCATGGGAACACCTCCGAAGAGGCGCCCTTGTGCGATGGCCCGGAGCCGAGCGTGACGGATGGGAATCCGCTGCAGCGCCTCTCGACGGCGGGTGCACCACCGGTTGCGGCGATGCCGAAGACTCGATCACAGCCGGGGCTCCGGTGGCCGTCAACCCGGACCAAAAAAGGGCCACGCGACGTTTCGCCGGCGGTGCGCGCGGCATGGATGGGGCGAATCCGATCCCCAACCAGAAACCCGAAAGGACTGCTCCGATGAACCGTTTCCCGAACTTCCGTCTCGCCCTCCCCGTCGCGCTCGGCCTCGCCGTCCCGGCCGCGGCCCAGTCGACCTGGTACGTCGCCGCCGACGCCGATCCCGCGATCGCGACCGGGTCGCAGAGCGAGCCGTTCCGGTCGATCCAACTCGCGATCGACGTCGCCGCACCGGGCGACACGATCCGTCTGGCCGCCGGCGTCTACGACCAGTCGAACATCAGCCTGCAGAAGGGGCTGACGATCGCCGGCGCCGGCATGGGCCAGACCGTGATCGACACCGGCTTCATGGGCCGCGCGATCGAGGTCGGCGGCGCGACCGTCGGCTTCACGATCCGCGATCTCGAGATCCGCGGTTGCCGCGACAGCGGCGGCGCCTTCGGTGGCGGCATGTCGATCCGCGGCGAGACCGACGGCGCGCTCGAGCACGTCCGTTTTGCCGACAACGAGGCCGACGGCGCCGCGGCCGGGCTCGTGGTGCGCGGCGGCTCGTCGACGCCGACCCAGCTCACGATCGACGGCTGCGAGTTCATCCACAACCGGTCGGTTGCGGGCGGCGGCCGCGGCGCTGCGATCTCGGTGATGTTCAACGCCGCGAACGTCGTCGTGCGCAACTGCCTGTTCGACGGCAACTCGGCTTCCGCCGGCTTCGCCGCGATGTTCTACACCCAGAACGACCAGAACGTCGAGATCGTCAACTGCACGGTGGTCAATCATCCCGCCACCGCGAACGCCTACGACTCGCTGATCTACATCGGCTTCGGCACGGCGTCGATCTCGAACTGCGTCTTCGCCGACAACCTCGCGATCGGCCTCTCGCACTCGACCTCCTCGACCGCCACGATCGACCACTCGGCGCTCGCCACCGGCATGACCACCAACTTCACCGATGCCGGCGGCAACCTCGAGGGTGCCGTCGAGTTCGTCGATGCGCCGAACGGCGACTACCGCCTGCGCAACGGTGCGCTCGGCTTCGACGCCGGCGACGCGGCCAACGCGGCGATGAACGGCATCACCGAGGATATCGCGGGCAATCCGCGGGTGCGCTTCGCGACGATCGACATGGGCGCCTACGAGACCGAACTCGGTGGTTTCGACACGATCATCGCCGGCTGCGCCGGCAGCAACGCGATCGTGCCGCAGCTGCAGCCCGTCGGCGGCATGCCGTCGGTCGCCGGCACCGCGTTCGAGCTCGCCGACCTGCAGCCGATGGCGTTTGCGTGGGTCGCCCTCGGCTTCACCTCGGCCGGCCCGAACGGCCTCGACCTCGGCAGCTACGGCGCGCCGGGCTGCTTCCTGCTGCCCGACCAGCCGCTGCTCGCCCCGGTCGCGACCGACGCCAGCGGCATCGGTCAGACCGCCGTGCTCGGGTTCGGCAACGATCCGATGTTCGCCGGGGTGCCGATCCTCGTTCAGGGCCTCGCGCTGGACATCGGCGCCAACCAGCTCGGCTTCGCGTTCTCCGACGGCTGCCGCGCCGTGCTCGGCTACTGATCGAGGCCGCGGCGAGAAACCCCACTCGCGGCGTCGAATACGACGCGGCGCCGCTAGACTGCGCGACCATGGGGTTCGTCCGTTCTCGCCGCGGGCGGCGCGCCGTCGGCCTGGCGCTCGCTCTGTTGTCGGCCTGTGCCGGCAAGGCGCCGCCGGCGCCGCCGGCCGGTTTCGCCGACGCCGCGGACATGACCCACAACCCGGCGTTGCCGTTCCACCGGGTCTGGCGCGACCGGGCGTTCGACTTCACCGCCTGCGACAGCATCTGCATCGCCGCGGTCGACACCGATTACCTGCTGTCGCAGACATGGTGGCAGGAGGTCGGGCGCGGCAGCAAGGCGCACGCCGACGCGGTCGAACTCGGCCGCGAGTTCCGCGACTGCGTCGTCGCCGCGTTCCGCGACGATCCTCTGCATCGTTTCGCCGTCGTCGACGAGGGCGTCCTCGAAGCTCGGCGCCAGCGGACGTTGGTCCTCGAACTCGCGATCGTCGAGCTGGTGCCGAACCGCGCCGTGCTGCAGGTCCTGACCCTGCCGGCCGGTCCGATGGGGCTGCTCGCGCGCAAGGGTATGGACGCCCTCGAGCGCACCTCGATCGCGTTCGAGGGCCGCGTTCGCGACGCCGCGTCCGGCGCGATCGTCGCGACCGTCGCCGACCGCGAGCAGAAGAAGAGCGGCCTGATCAACGTGAAGAACTTCACCTGGTACGGTCACGTGCGCGAGATCCTCGCCGAGTGGGCAGACCAGTTCCGTCTGGTCGCCAACAAGGCGCCCGACGAGGTGGTACCCGATTCGCCGGCGTGGGATCTGTTGCCCTGGTAGCGCACCGAACCGCCCGCTCCGCCCTCCGCTCGCCATGAATCCACTCCGAACGTCGCTCGCCGCTTGCGCGGTGTTCTTGCACTCGTGTGGTCGCGCCGACCAGCCGTCGGCCGCAGCCCCGGCGCCGCGGCCGGTGACCGTGATCGAGACTGCGATCACGCAGCCGGCGACCGGCGGCTGGATCGTCGGTGTCGCGCGCCCGTACCGTGAGGACGAGCTGGCGTTCGAGGTCGGGGGGCGGGTCAAGGTGGTCGCGGATCTCGGCAAGGAGCCGCGCGGACCGACGCTCGACGACGAGGATCGCGTGGTACCCGGCAAGGAGGGCGATCCGATCGCCAGCGTCGAGACCACGCGCTTCGACCAGGCCCTGCGCTCGGCCGAGCTGGCGCTGGCCTCGGCGCAGAAGGGACTCGTCGGTCAGCGCATCCGCGCCGAGATGACAGCGACCTCGGAGCTGCAACAGGCCGAGGCCGCTCTGCGTGTAGCCGAGCAGGATCTCGCTGCGGCGGAGTCGGGCGAGCGGACCGCGAAGGCTCGGCTGCTGCGCACGCGCGAGCAGTTCGACCAGCAGATCGCGTCGCAGGCGCAGCTCGACGCCGACCAGAACGCCTTCGACGGCGCTGCGGCCGCATTGGAATCCGCGCGCGTAGCGCGGCTGTCGGCCAACAGCGGCGTGGCGTCGGCGCACTCGCGGGCCGAGCTCGAGGCCGCGGCGGTCGAGAAGTCGCTGGCGGAGGTTGCCGAGCTCGAGCAGCGCGTTCGCAACGCACAGCAGGACCTGCGCGATTGCGTGCTGCGGGCGCCGTTCTCCGGCCGCATCACTGCGGTGCATGCCGGCCGCGGCGGTGTGGTCCAGCCGGGAACGCCGATCGTCACGCTGACCGCGATGAACCCGATGCAGGTCTCCATCACCGTCGGCGCCGAGGACGGCCGGCAGCTGGTGCAGGGGCAGCAGGTCGTGCTGCGGCCGCGCGAACTCGAGCTCTACAGCGACGACGACGTGCTGTACGGCGTCGTGTTCGGCAAGCCCGAGGTCGCCGACGCGGCGACGCGAACCTACCGCGTCGACGTCATGGTCCGCAACCTGCGCCGCAGTCGGACACCGGTGGCCGACGCGGGCGCAGGTGGCACGGTGCATGTCGTCGAGGGCTTCATGCCTGTGATGCACGCCGAGGCTGGCGGTGTCGGTCCGCTGTTCGTGGGCTCGGAATGCGTCAGCGACGAGGACGGCCGCAAGGTGGTCTACCGACTACCCGGAATGGCAGGGTTCTCGCCGCGCCAGCAGCGGATCGACGCGGTGATGCAGCCGGAGCGCATCGAGGTCGAGCTGCGTTCCGAACGGCTGACCTTCGTGAACTTCAAGTTCGTCGCCATTGCGGACGGCTCGCAGTTGGCCGAGGGCGACACGTTGATCCGCGATCCGCGGCCCGAGTGCGTCGACGGCATCGTGCTGCAACGGCACGACTGGGCGATCCGCCCCGGCGATCTGGTGCCGGTCCGTCTGGCCGCGGATGAGGCGCCCGCCGGCGTCTGGGTGCCGGTCGACGCGATCTCGAGCTTGAACGGGCAGCAGAGCGTGTTCATCGTCGACGGTGGGCGCTGTCGCCGCCGGCCGGTGACGGTGCACGAGAGCGCGGGCGATCTGCGACGCATCGCGGGCGAAGGTGTCGGCGCTGGTCTGCGCCTCGTGCGCGAGGGGGCGCACTACGTCGCCGACGGTGACGCAGTGACGGTGGTCGGCTCGATCTTCGGGGCGACGCGATGAACCTGACCCGGTTCGCGCTGCACAACCGCGTGATCGTGCTGGCGATCACGGCGGTGCTGCTGGTCTACGGCACCGCGACGTTCCTGACGATGTCGCGCCGCGAGGATCCGGAGATCACCATCCGTGCCGCGGTGGTGGTGACGCAGTGGCCGGGGGCCGCGGCCGAGAAGGTCGAGGAGCTGGTGACCGATCCGCTCGAGAAGGCGATCGACCAGATCGATGCGGTCGACAAGCTGACCTCGAAGTCGCGCACCGGTCTCTCGATCCTCACCGTCGAGCTCGACGAGACCGCGACCGGCATCGACCAGTATTGGGACGAGGTCCGGACCAAGGTCGCCGAGGTCGAGTCGCGGCTGCCCGACGGCTGTGGTCGGCCGCGCGTCGACAGCGACTTCGGTGACGTCGCGTCGGTCGTCTACGCGCTGTACCAGACCCCGGCGCCCGGCCGCGATCGCATCGAGCGTGAGTACTCGTGGCGCGAGTTGGAGCTGCTGGCCGAGCGTGTGCAGGACGACTTCAAGACGGTGTCGGCGGTGGCCAAGGTCGAGATCGAGGGCGCGCAGGACGAGGTGATCTACGTCGATGTCGATTCGGAGTGGGCCAAGGTCGACCTCGGCGTCGACGACTTGCGCAACATCCTCGGTGCCCGCAACATCACGACTGCCGGCGGTGAGATCGACCGCGGCGCGACGCGCTTCACGGTGCAGCCGACGGGTGAGTTCTCGGCGCTCGAGCAGATCGGCAAGGTGCTCGTCGGGCGGGTCGGCGACGGCGTGCCCGTCGTGCTCGAGGACCTTCCGTTCTCGGGCGTCGCCGACGCTGGCGCACCGAAGCGATCGGAAGTGCGGATCCACCGTGGCTACGCCGAGCCCAAGCGCAGCGAGTTCCACTACCTGGAGCCGTCGATCCGCGCCGACAAGTGTCTGCTGCTGGCGGTGACGATGAAGTCGGGCCGCAACATCGTCGAGATGGGGGCGGCGCTCGCGGCACGCGTCGCCCGGCTCGCCGGCGGTATCCTGCCGCCGGATCTGGCCCTCGTGCGCGTCAACGACTTGCCGGTGCAGGTCGACTCGCTGATCCGCGACTTCGTCACCAACCTGTGGCAGGCGATCGCGATCGTGCTCGGCGTTGCGTTCCTGATGATGGGCTGGCGGCCCGCCGTGATCATGGCCACCGCCGTGCCGCTCAGCATGATCGCGTCGATCCTGCTGGTCAGCCTGATGGGAGTCGAGCTCGAACAGTTCTCGATCGCGTCGCTGATCATCGCGCTCGGCATGCTGGTCGACAACGCGATCGTCGTCTCCGACAACGTGATGCGCGAGATGCAGGAGGGGGCCGTGAGCGGTGCGGCCGCGCGGCGCGACGCCGCGATCCGCGGTGCCTGGAGCCTGGCGGTGCCGATCCTGACGTCGACCGGCACCACGGTCGCGGCGTTCCTGCCGATGTTGACCATCGTCGGCGCCGTCGGCGAGTACACCCGCAGCCTGCCGATCGTCGTCGCGACGACGCTGGTCGTCAGCTACCTCGTGGCGATGATGATCACGCCGATGATGTGCTGGTGGCTGCTGCGGCCGAGGCTGTCGCAGACGGCACCGCAGGTGTCGCTGTGGCGGCGGCTCCTGCGGCTGTGG
>JAGQRB010000027.1 GCA_020425925.1 Planctomycetota bacterium | reverse complement strand
GACCTGATCGAACTGCTGCGCCCGGCCGGTCTCGGTTCCGGTTCGCGGGTGCTCGACCTCGGGTGCGGAAAGGGCGCGCAGGCACGCGCGTTGGCTCGTGAGTTCGGCTGTCGAGTCGACGGGGTGGACGGCATCCCGGCGTTCGTCGACTACGCGACGCGTCACGCGGCCGACGCGGGACTCGCGGCGCAGTGTCGCTTCCGCCAGGGCGACGTGCGCCGAGTGGTGCGCAGGGCGCGCGGCTACGACGTGGTCTGCATGTTGGCGCTCGGCGACTTGTTCGGCGATGCGGCCGAGACCATCGGCGTGCTGCGGGAGTGTGCGCGGCCCGGTGGCCTCGTGGTGCTCGACGACGCGTTCCTGCGCGACGGCGTGCCGCGGCCCGAGACGCTGGTGCATTGCTTCGACCACGCGACCACATTGGCGCTGCTGCAGAGCCACGGCGACCGGGTGATCGGCGAGATCCGCAGCGATGGAGTCGCGGATGCGGCGGAGTACCGCGCGATGACCGCAGCGATTGCCGCACGGGCCGGCGAGCTCGCGGTCCGCCACCCCTTCGATGCGGAGCTGCTCGCGAACTACGTCGCGCAGCAGCGGGCCGAGGTGGCATTGCTGGAAGGTCCGGTGGTCGGCGCGGTCTGGCTGTTGCAGCGAGCCTGACGGCGGGGGGCGACGTGCGCCCGTGGCCGCGCTAACGACGACTCAGTTCGACGGAATCTCGCCGTTCCGGTGGCGCCGCACCTCGTCGTACACCGCCGCGACCGACGCCGCATGCACGGCCTGGGTGAAGCGTTCGCGCGCGTTGCGGTGGGCTGCCGCACCGAGCCGCCGAGCGAGCTCGGGGTCGTCGAGCAACGTGGCGATGCGGTCGGCCAGGGCCTCGACATCCCCGGGGGGAAACAGCAGACCGGTCACGCCGTCGTCGATCAGCTCGGGAATGCCGCCGGCCGCGCTGCCGACCACCGGCTTGCCGGCGGCCTGAGCCTCGGCGATCACCCTCCCGAACGGCTCGGGCTGTGCCGAGGGATGCACGACCACGTCCATCGCCGCGAGCAGCAGCGGCACGTCTTCGCGCGGGCCGGTGAAGCAGACCGAATCGGCGATCCCGAGTTCGCGCGCGGCGCTCTCGAGCTCGGCGCGGTAGTCGGAAACCACTCCGTCGGCGAACGGCGATCCACCGACGATGACGAAGGTGGTGTCCGGCCGCGAGCGCAACACCGTCGCGGCGGCGCCGAGCAAGTCGAGGTGCCCCTTCCATCGGTCGAGTCGGCCGAACATCCCGACCAGGCGGTGGTCGGCCGGGATCCCGAGTTCGCTACGTAGTCGGCTGAGCGACCCGGCGGCGGGCGGCGCGAAGAAGCGCGGGCCGACGCCGTTGTGCACCACATGCAGGTGGTCCTCGGGCACCTGGAGGCTCTCCGCGGTCGCTCGCGAGTTGGCGATGATCCGGTCGGCGAGGCGACAGATGCGCCGTGCCACCGCTGGGTAGCCGATGTCACGCACGTGCCACACCACGGGCACGCCGCACAGCTTGGCGGCGACCGTGGCACAGTAGCCGGCGATCAACGTGTTGGCGTGCACCAGGTCGATCGCGTTGCCGCGGATCACGCGCCGCAACGCGAACACCGCCCGCGGCAGCCCGAACAGCTTGCGCAGCGGACCCTGGAAGCGCATCGGCACCGGATGGACTTCGGCGCCGAGTTCGCGTGCTCGCGCCGCCAGCGGACCATCCCCCGTGCATGCGAGGTGCAGGGCGAAGCGCTTGGGGTCCAACCCTTCGATCAACTCGAGCAGACTGTGTTCGGCACCGCCGCACTCGCTCTGGTGGTTGACCAGCAGGATGCGAACCCGCGTATCGGTCATTCG
>JAGQRB010000283.1 GCA_020425925.1 Planctomycetota bacterium | reverse complement strand
CGCTGCGCTGATCCGAGCTCAGGTTCGAAGGCTCGCCCGGATCGGCACCCAGCCGACGGTGCAGCCGAGCTGGCGCAGCCACGCGGCGGCGACGTCGGCGCAGGTGTTGCCGAACCAGTAGCTGCGATCCGCGGGGACGAAGTCCATGCGAAAGCGCGGCCGGTGCGCGAGCTGACCGGACTTCGCCGCGAACTCGCGTTCGAGCCGGTCGCGCAGCGCGAGCGCGGCGTCCCCGTCGACGACGAGTTCGTCGAGCTCGACCCAGGAGGCGCTGCGCCGCAGCTCAGCCGGCGACGCGGCGGCCCATTCGCGCCGGCTGAGCCCACCCGGGGTCGGCCACAGCACCGTCGCGAAGATCTCGTACCATGCGTCCCGGCCGAGCGCGTAGTAGCGCCAGTCGCCGAAGCCGTACTCGACGTAGCGCGGCGTCGACGTCGTGCGGTCCGGCAGCACGAGACCGACGTGCAGCGCGTCACGCAGCAGGAACACCGACGTCGGATTCGCCGGCGTGGCAGGCGGCGTGACGACCGAGGTGACGCCGAACAGCAGGAACGGCAGCGCCAGCAGGACCGCGAGCCCGAGCAGCGCGCGCCGCCGCCGGCGCCACCGCCGGCGCCGCGGCGCCTCCTCGTCGTTCGCGCCGCGGGCTGGTGACATCGGCGACCGATGCTAACGCGGTCCGTCCGGCGCTCGCAGTGCCCGGCCGTAGGTCGCCGGCGGGCTGCCGACGAGTCGCTTGAACTCGCGGGTCAGGTGCGCCTGGTCGCAGTAACCGAGCTCGAGCGCGAGCGCCGCGAGGTCGACGGACTCGCCGGCCGTGAGACGCGCCAGCGCCTCGTGCAGGCGATAGCGCTGCACCAGCCACTTCGGCCCGACCCCGACGTGCGCGCGCAGCAAACGCTGCAACGCGCGCACGCCGGTGTCGAATGCCGCCGCGACCGCCTCGACGCGGCGGAGCCCCGGATCGCTCGCGATGCGCGCGACGATCGCCCGCGCCCGGCGCGCGTGCTCGTCGGGGCGGGCGTCGAGCCCGCGCAGGAAGCGTTCGAGCCGCTCGACGATGCGGTCGTCGTCGGTCTCGGCGCCGACGTCGGCCTGCAGCTCCGCTCCCGCCGCGCCGAACGCGATCGCCAGTGGCACCCGGCGGTCGGTCAATGCGTCGACACGCGCGCCGTGGATTGCGGCATAGGCACCGGGCCAGAACTTTACGCCGACCGCCCGGCCGCGGCCGGTGAGCGTTCGCACGAAGCGCCCGGTCACCACCCCGAACACCGCGGACTCGCCGCCCGGACCGTCGTCGACCGCGAGCGTGACGTTCGGGTGCGACAGCACCTCCTGGTCGTAGGGCGCGCGGTCGCCGAGATCCCAGCGCACGATCCAGACGTCCTCGACGAGGTCTTCGAGGTCGGGGCTCGCGTGGTAGCGCGCGAGCGCGAACGGCGAGTGATCGGCGACGCGGTGCACGAGCCCGCGCGTGCGGCTGTCTTTCGGGTCGGCCATCGCAGCTGTCGCGTTCGTCCAAGAGCGCCCGCGAACCGGGGCCTAGGGTAGGCGACATGAAGCAACGGGTGAACACCAGGTTCCGCGGCGCGAGCTGGAACGAGACCGAGCTCGCCGCGGCGGCCGGCGCGCCGAAGATGACGCGCGCGAGCGTCGAGAACGTCTACGAGGGCGACATCGCGGGTCGCGGAGCCCTCGAGTACCTGATGGCCTACAACCAGGCCGGCAACGCCGCGTTCGTCGGGCTCGAACGGATCACCGGCAGCGTCCTCGGCCGCGCCGGCAGCTTCGTGCTCGAGCACCGCGGCACCTACGGCCAGGACGGCGTGCGCATCGAGCTCGTCGTGTTGCCGGGCGCGGGCAGCGGCGAGCTCGCGGGTCTGCTGGGCCGGGGGACGTTTGCATCGGGACACGCCGAACTCTACGACCTCGCGCTCGACCTCGAGCTACCCGACTGATCGGGACGCGTTCGGCACGGCGGTCGCAGCGTGGCGATTCCGGCGCACCGGGGGTTGCCGAACTCGGACTTTCGGCTAGGAACGGCTGCCATGCCCATCCTCCGCCTCGCCCTCGCAGCCGCTGCAACGGTCGCCGTCCTCCCGGCCCAGGACTGCGCCTCGACGCCGTTCGCGGCCGAGCTGCGCACCTATGACCCGTGGCGGGTGACGTTCTTCTACGGCACCTACAACGGCGGTGCCCTCGGACCGACGCTCAACCTCTACTTCGACCTCGAGGTCGCGCGGCCGATCGAGATCAGCGCGCTGCGAATGACGACCTACGACCAGGGGGCCAGCAGCGGGCCCCCCGATCAGCTCGGCAACGTCGCCGAGGTCCGCATCTACCTGATCCCGACCACCCGCGTCGGCAACGAGTCGTCGCCGGCGGGCTGGGGCATCGATGCGGCCGGCGCGGGCACCGCCGACGGCCTGCCCGAGGCGCTCGGCGAGCTGACCGTCGTCGCCTGGCCCGGCGACAGTCCGATCGCGAACTTCAAGGATCCCGTCACCGGATCGCCGGCGCCGTTGCGCGTGCCCGCAGGCCAGTACGGCGTCTGCGTCGAGCTGATCCCGACCGATTGGAACGGTACGGCTGCGCTGCCGCAGACCAACGTGCCACTGCTGAATCCGGGCTCGCTGCACACCATCGGCGTCAGCCCGAACCCGGGGATCGAGTGGTCGGATCAGTTCGTCACGCTGAAGAACGACGGCATCCAGCAGTTCGGCTGGTACCGGACCGATACCGGCGGCGCGCTGATCGCGAACCCGCCGTCGACCGTCATCGACAGCATCAACCTCGCGATCGAGTACGAGCCGGAACCGACCGCGGCCCTGTCGCAGCCGTACGGGGCTGGCTGCTACGACCGGCCATGGGCGTTCTACGACCTGCTGCCCGAGAACGCGGCGGCGGGCTGCTACCTCGAGAACTCGGCGATCTCGTTCCTGCCGCAGGGCGCGCCGATCACGCACTACCTGCCGGTCGCGGGCCCGGCCTACACCCCGCCCGGCGCGAGCGCGATCCCGGCGTCGGCCGGGTCGTACTCGCTGAGCACGACGGCTTCGTGGGACGATGCCTGCGACTACCTCATACTCGGTTTCGTGTTCCCGTACCCGGGCGGCAGCGCCAGCCAGGTCACGTACAGCAGCAACGGCAAGGTCTACCTCGGCGGCGTGCCGAGCGCGACGCAGGCGTCGTGCGGTGCGAGCTACGGCGACCTCACGGTGTTCCGCGACGGGCTGCCGGCGGCGCCGCTGGCGCAGTGGTGCGCGTTCTTCACCGACCTCGATCCGAGTTCGCCGCTGATGCCGACCGGTGGCGGCGTGTTCTACGAACGCAGCCCGACGAGCGTGCGCTTCTGGTGGCACGACGTGCCGAACTGGCCTGCCGTCGCCGGCGAACTCTGCCGCACCAGCCTGACGCTGCACGACTCGGGCCGCGTCGACCTGGCGTGGGAGACGCTGCACAACTCGGCGGTCGGCAGCGGCAACGCCGCGATCGTCGGCTTCAGCCGCGGCAACGGCGAGCCGATCGGCGCGCCGGTCGCGCTCTCGACGCTGCTCGGCGTGCCGACCGGCGACGGCGCATTGGCGCCGCAGCTCGCGCTCGACGGTCGCCCGGTCGCGGGCGCGGCAGTCGACGTCGTCGCGAGTGACCTGTTCGCCGGCACGACCGGCGGCTTCGTCTCGCTCGGCTTCGGCTCGCTGCCAGCACCCGGACTCGCACTGGACGGGTTCGGCATGCCCGGCTGCGCCGCCCAGCTCGATCTCAACGCGATCGCGGCGAGCGTGTTCCTGCTGCCGAACGCCCAGAACGAGCTGCGCTGGAGCTGGCAGGTGCCGACCGGCTTCCAGGGTCTCGGCGTCTACCTGCAGGCCGGCACGCTGACGCCGGGGTTCAACCCGGCCGGCATCCTCGTCACCAACGCGCTCTGCGCCAAGCTCGGCAACTGACCGCTGCCGGTCTGTCGGCGCCCGCAGCGCGTCAGCCGCGGCGCCGGGAGCGCGCCGCGAGCCAGCCGACGAACGCGACGAGCCCGAACGCGCCCTCGCCGACGAGCACCGCGACCGCGGGTGCCGACGGCAGCGGGTCGAACCGGTCGGTGGTGTCGAACGCGTAGATCAACTGGGTCGCGACGTAGATCAGCAGCACGACGCCCGGTCCGATCCGGCCGCGCCGCCCGAACGGGATGCCGATCCGCAGTACCAGCGCGAGCGCGCCGAGCGCCGCGAACGTCGCGACGACCGCACCGCCGAACGCGCCGGCCGGCAGCACGCCGCTGCCGACCGCGGAACCGAGCACACGATCCGACGACACGGTCAGCGAACCGAGCATGCAGACGACGGCGGCAGCCGGCGCCAGCAGCGCCGCGAGCGCGACCGGCCACAGCCGCCGCGTGATCGCGTGCGCCGGCCAGGCGAACACCGTTCGTCGCATCCCGACCCGGAGACCGCGCAGCGTGAGCTGCAGCGTCGCCAGCATGAACAGCGCGATCGGCAGCAGCAGCACGCCACCCATCGTCGGCAGCGTGCCGATCGCGAGGCCGAGCGCGAGCGCCGCCGACGTCGCCAACAGCATCAGCACGACGGCTCGGCGCCGCGGACCGCGGCCGCGGCCATGACCGTGGCCTCGGCCATGACCCTGGTGCACCGCGTGCACCATGAGCTCGAGCAGCAACAGCCCGAGCAGCGCGAACATCACCGCGGCGGTCTCGGGCCTGAGCACGTAGCCGACGTCGAACACCGCCGGTAGCAGCGCCAGCGCGACGACCGTGACGAGCGCCGGCAGCCGACCGCGGGCGAGCAGCGTCGCCAGATAGAGCAGCGCCGCGAGCGCGAAGATCGCGAGCATCTGCATCAGCCGCGCCGCCGACAACAGCCGCAGCTTCGCGGTCGGCTCCTCGGGCCACTCGGCCGGGAACGGCTGCAGCATCGCGAGCTCGAACTGGCGCGCGAGCTCGCTGCCGATGCTGCCGTCGTACGCCGCCGCCAGCCGTTCGAGCTCACCCGGCTGCGCCGGCAGATCGATCGAGCCGCCGGCGACGAGTGCCGGCAGCGCGACGCAAGCGAGCACGGCGCTGGCGAAGCCGGCCCGCCGCAGCCAGCCGGCGGGCGGGCCGGGCCGCGTCACGACAGCACGGCGATGCAGTCGATCTCGACCAGCGCGTTCTTCGGCAGCTGCTTGACCGCGATCGTCGCGCGCGCCGGGCGATGGTCGCCGAAGTGGCGGCCGTAGACCTCGTTGACGGCGGCGAGGTCGTCCATCGTCGTGAGGTAGACCGTGGTCTTGGTGACGTGGCCGAGGCCCGAGCCGGCGGCGGCGAGCACGGCGGCGAGGTTCTTCAGCACCTGCTCGGCCTGTTCGGCGGCGTTGCTGCCGACGAGGTCCATGGTCTTCGGGTCGAGCGCGACCTGGCCGGAGCAGTAGAGCACGTTGCCGGCGGCGATCGCCTGGCTGTAGGGACCGATCGCGGCCGGGGCGGCGTCGGTGTGGACTGGTTTGGTGGTCATGGGGTTTTCGAATGCGGGCCGAGGCGCTCGCGCAGACGGCGCTCGACCGGCCCGGGCAGGAAGCCGCTGACGTCGCCGCCGTTCTTGACGATCTCGCGGATCAGCGAGCTGGAAACGTAGCTGTACTCGACGCTCGGCATCACGAACACGCTCTCGATGTCGTCGGCGAGGTGGCGGTTGGTGAGCGCCATCTGGTACTCGAACTCGAAGTCCGAGACCGTGCGCACGCCGCGCAGGATCGCGCCGATGCCCTCGCGGCGGCAGTAGTCGACGACGAGGCCCGCGAACGTCGTGACCTCGAGCTTGTCGCTCTGCGGCAGCACCTCGCGCAGCATCGCGACGCGTTCCTCGGGCGTGAACGTGGCCTGCTTGCTGCTGTTGATCGCGACCGCGACGGTGAGGCCGTCGAACAGCGGCAGGGCGCGCTGGATCAGATCGAGATGACCGAGCGTCACCGGATCGAAGCTGCCGGGGTAGAGCGCCGAGACCATCGAAGAACTGTAACCGCGGGCCGAACCGGAGCACGGAGCAGTTGATGGAAGCGCGCTCGACTCTGCTCGTGGCCGGGGCCTTCGCGGTGCCGACCGCGATCCTCGCCGGACCCTGCCTGCCGGCCGCTGCCGCGATCGCGGTGCTGGCGCTCGCCGTCGCGCTCCGCTGGCGCAACCGCCCGGCCTGCGGCGCGGCGCTCTGCGCGATGCCGGTGCTGTTCGCGGCGCTGCCCGCGGGCGGCGCTCAGGCCGCGGGTAGCGGCGAACCCGACTGGCCGCGCCCGGGACCGGTCCGGCTCGCGGGCACCGTCG
>JAGQRB010000282.1 GCA_020425925.1 Planctomycetota bacterium | reverse complement strand
GGTTCTTCGGCGTCAGAGCCGACTCCCACGCCGAATCGGGACGCGCGTCGCGGTCGGTCGGCACGTGCCGGATCGCGCCGCGCCACGCGATCGTGCCCGCGGCATAGGCGCGCGTGAGCGCGGCGCCGGCAGCGCGTTCCGCGGCCGGTTCGAGCGCACCGACGAACACCGCGAACGCCGTACCCCAGACGTCGGGTTCGGCGCTGGTGGCGGTCGACGCGCGCAGCATACCATCGGGCAGCGCGAAGGTCGCGGCGATCACGGGACGCATCGAGTCGGCGTTCGCGCCGAGCCGCGCGGCCTCGTCCGCCTCCCCTGCGAGCGCCAGCAGCTCGGCGAGTTCGCGCGTCGCGCGATACAGCAGCAGTGTCGCGAAGAGCAGATCGCCGGTGTGCACGATCGAGTCGTCGAACCCGAAGTTGACGCCGCGGTCGTCGTGCTCGACATGCACGACGAGTCCGTCGGGGCGGCGCGGCGGCATCGCGAGCGCGGCGCGCAGCCGCGCCAGCAGCGTCGCGCCCTCGATCGTCTCGTGCAGCAGCGCCGGGTCGCCGCTCGCGGTCACCGCGACGTGCGCCATGTGCACGAACCAGAACGCGTCGTCGAGCGGCGGGATCGCACCCCAGACGGCGCCCCCCTGCCCGGCTTCGTCGGCGACCGTGCCGGGGAAGTAGATCGGCACACCGCGGAACGTGATGTGATCGGGGATCGCACCACGCGGCACGCGACTGCCCGATGCGAGCACGCGCGCGGTGTCGCCGAGCGGCTGGCAGGCGGCGGCGAGCCGCAGCAGCGGCAGCTGCTCGGCCAACGGGATCACACCGCAATCGAGCGACATCGCGTAGTCGCGGATCCAGAACGCCGGATAGTCGTCGCGGCCACCGGGGCGCAGCAGGGTGCAGCCGGTCGAGTTCGGCCCCTGGCCGCCGGCGCTCTCGCCCGGACGGACACGCGACGCCTCGACGACCGCTACCGTGAGGTCCTCGAGGAACGCGCGATCGGGCGCGGCGAGCAGCGGAGGTCGTGACGGCAACGGCACGGCGCAGGCGGCGAACCAGAGCACGGCCAGCAGCGGCACGGAACGCGGGACGGGATGCGGCACGACGCCACGTATAGCGCTCCCCGGGCTCGACGAAGTGTGCAGCTCGCCAAGGACCCGCGGAGTCCGCGGGCCGAAGTTGCCGATTCTCGGTTCGCCCCGCGACGCGGCAGCGGATATGGCGCGCCGATGCAACCACTCCGAGCCGAGGGCATCCGGGGCAATTGGGCGACCCTGCTGTCGTGTTGGAACGCGGACGAGTCGCTCGACCTGGGTCGCCTGGCGGCGCAGATCGACGCGCTGATCGGGTTCCGGCCCGACGGGATCTACTCGCACGGCACGGCCGGCGAGTTCCACACTCAGACCGAAGCCGAGTTCGATGCCGTCGCGACGCTGCTGGCCGAGCGCTGCAACGCCGCGGCGATCCCGTTCCAGATCGGCGTCAGCCATCCGATCGCGCAGGTCGCGCTCGAACGACTGCGGCGCATCGCCGCGTTGGCACCGGGCGCGGTGCAGCTGGTGCTGCCGGACTGGTTCCCGGTGACCGACGACGAGGCCGGCGCGTTCCTCGAGCGCATGGCCGAGCACGCTTCGGGCATCGGTCTCGTGCTCTACAACCCGCCGCACGCCAAACGGGTGCTCGGGCCCGCCGAGATGGCGCTCCTGGCCGCGCGCTGCGAGGCGCTGATCGGCTGGAAGACCGCCGGCGGGGACGACGCCTGGTTCGAGTCGGTGCGTGCCCACGATCTACATCGTCGTCTCAGCGTGTTCGTGCCGGGACACCTGCTCGCGAGCGGCGTGCGACGCGGTGCACACGGCGCCTACTCGAACGTCGCCTGCCTGCATCCGGGCGCCGCGCAGGCATGGAGCGACGGGATGGCGACCGATCTCGACGGCGCGCTCGAGGTCGAGGGTCGGCTGCGACAGTTCATGGCGCAGGCGATCGCGCCGTTCATCACGCGGGATCGCTACTGCAATGCCGCGTGCGACCGGCTGCTGGCGGCGGTCGGCGGCTGGGGAGCCGCGTTCGGCGGCGTCGGCGAGTCGATGCGCTGGCCGTATCGCTCGATCCCCGGCAGCGAGATCGCGCGGGTGCGCGCCGCGGCGCGCGCGCTGGTGCCGGAGTTCATCGCGTAGGGCCTGCTCGCCGCACCGGGTGGACGCCCGGGATCCGGTGGAGCACGATGACTCGCATGTCCACCCGTCGTGCCCTCGCCGTTGCCGCCGCGCTCGCCTTCCTGGTCGTGACCCCGCGTGCGCAAGGCGAGCAGCCCCAGCCGCCGCAACCGGTCCACTGCAGTATCGATCTCGACCGCGTCGGGCAGATGGAGGATGTCCTGTCGAACGCCCTGATGCTCGGTCTCGGCCGCGACTCGGATCGCGTTCGCTCGTTCCTGACCAAAGCGCGGCTCGAATGCGCGACCGGACCCGAGCTCCTGCTGGCGACCGCGGCGGAGTTCGACATCGACCAGGCCGAGCTGAAAGGCGAGGTCGAGCGTTACCGCCATGTGAACTGCAAACACGGCCGCGCCGGGATGCGCGCCGACGATCCGACGCAGCCGCCGATCGGCGGCCTGGACGAGGTGACCGAGGTCTCCGAGTTCGCGAAGAACGTCACGCTGCACGTGGTGCTGCACGAACTCGGCCACGCACTGATCCGCGAGTTCGACCTGCCCGTCCTCGGCAACGAAGAGACCGCGGCCGACGCGTTCGCGACGCACTACCTGGTCACCCACCTGCCCGACCGCGCCCTGGACGCGCTGCGAGCTCGCGTGGACTCGCTGCTGTTCGAGGCCGACGAAGTGCCCCGCGACCAGTGGACGGTGCGCGGCGAGCACAACAACGACGCGCGACGGGCCTACCAGATCGCAGCGCTCGCGGTCGCTGCGGATCCCGTCAAGTACGCGGTCGTCGGCCGCGCCGCGAGGATGTCCGCCGAGGAGATGCGCCGCGCCGCCGACTACGGGACCGAGATCCACCGCAGCTGGCGACGGATACTGCAGCCGCTGCGGATGCCGGCGGGTGTGCTGTCGGACGAGGCCCGAATCCGGGTGGACGACGGCGGGTCGTTCGTGTCGCAGGTCCGATCGACGCCGCTGCTCTCCGACCTCGAGGCCGCGGTCCGCAGCTTCGACTGGCACTCGCAGGTGACGATCGCATTCGTCCAAGGCGAGGGCGGCGCGGCGTGGAGCCGGCGTTTGCGGACGGTGACGGTGCACGGTGGCTACCTGCGGCGGTTCGTGCGGCAGGGTGAGGCGATCGCGCGGGCGAGGTAGGGTCTGTGGAACACAGTTGGACGAGTTCGTGAATCGGCTTCGCTATCCCGGAGGAGAGGAGATCCACGCTGGCGACACCATCGTGTTCCAGGGCCAGGCCGCCCGGGTGCTGTTTCTCCCGCAGGGCGACGG
>JAGQRB010000281.1 GCA_020425925.1 Planctomycetota bacterium | reverse complement strand
CTGCAGCTGGTCGCGATCGTACGCGAGGAGCTCGCCGGCCGGCTGACGGTCGGTCAGCCGGTCGAGGTGTCGCTCGACGCACTCGACGGCAACTGCGAGGGCACGATCGCGGAGATCGTTCCGGCAGCTGCGACCCAGAGCCGCTCGTTCGAGGTCAAGGTCACCGGGCCCTGCCACCCCGGCGTCGTCACCGGCATGTTCGGCCGGCTGCACGTCCCGCTGGGCACCGAGTCGCGGCTGTCGGTTCCGACCGGTGCGGTCCGGCAGGTCGGCCAGCTCGACTTCGTCGAGATCGTCGGCGACGACGACGCGGTCGAGCGGCGCTACGTCCGCACCGGCCGGCGCGACGACGCAGAGGTCGAGATCCTCAGCGGCCTGGCCGCCGGCGAGGTCGTGCTGGTCGCAGCGGGCGGACGCTGACCGATGAGCCAACACCACGGCATCACCCAGCGGATCGTCCAGGTCTTCCTGACCGGCAACCTCGCGCCGCTGCTGCTGATCCTGTCGCTGATCGCCGGTGCGATCGCCCTGGCGGCGACACCGCGCGAGGAGGATCCGCAGATCGTCGTGCCGGTCGCCGAGGTCGTCGTCGACGCGCCCGGCGCGACCGCGCTCGAGGTCGAACGCCAGATCGCGATCCCGATCGAGCGCATCGTGCGCGGCATCAGCGGCGTCGAGAACGTCTACTCGATGAGCCGCCGCGGCGCCTGCGTCGTGACCGCACGCTTCTTCGTCGGCGAGGATCGCGAGGACAGCCTGGTCAAGCTGCACAGCGCGCTGCAGCAGCACGCCGCCGAAGTGCCGCCGCAGGTCCGGAGCTGGCGCGTCGAGTCGGTCTCGATCGACGACGTGCCGATCCTCGCGGTCACGCTCCACAGCGCCCGGCTCGACGACTTCGCGCTGCGTCGCATCGCCGAGGAGCTGCTGGCGCGCCTGCAGCAGGTCGACGACACCGGACCGGCGACGATCCACGGCGGCCGGCCGCGGCTGCTGGCAGTGCGGCTCGACGGTGCGGCACTAGCCGGCCGCGGGCTGTCGTTCGGCTCGGTCGAACACGCACTGGCGGCGGCATCGACCGCGGCGACCGCCGGCACCGGCCAGCAGCACGACCGCACGATCACGGTCGAGGCCAGCCCGGTCGCGCCCGACGCAGCGGCGCTGCGCGAGCTCGTCGTCGGCGTCCACCAGGGCCAGCCGGTGCGGCTGCAGGAGGTCGCCGACGTCGCCGACGGCCCGGCCGAGCCGACGTCGTACGTGATACTGCATCCCGGCGCCGGCATCGGCGCTGCCGACGCGCCGCCCGAGAGCGCGGTCACGATCGCGATCGCGAAGCGCCGCGGCGCCAACGCGGTGACCGTCGCAGAGCGCCTGCGCGAACGGCTCGAGGAGCTGCGCGCCGAGGTGCTGCCCGACGACGTGCGCTGGACGATCACGCGCGACTCGGGACGCACCGCCGACGGCAAGGTCGAAGAGCTGCTCGAAGGGCTCGCAGTCGCGATCGTGATCGTCGTGATCCTGATCTCGATGATGCTCGGCTGGCGCGAGGCGATCGTCGTCGCGCTCGCCGTGCCGATCACGTTCGGTCTGACGCTGCTGCTGAACCTGCTGTTCGGCTACACCATCAACCGCGTCACGCTGTTCGCGCTGATCCTCGCGCTCGGCCTCGTGGTTGACGATCCGATCGTCGACGTCGAGAACATCCATCGCCACCTGCAGCGCCGTGACCGTTCGCCGCTGCAGGCGGTGCTCGACGCGGTCGACGAGGTCCGCCCGCCGGTCATCGTCGCGACGCTCGCGGTCATCCTCAGCTTCGTGCCGCTGTTCTTCATCACCGGCATGATGGGCCCCTACATGCGTCCGATGGCGCTCAACGTACCGGTCGCGATGCTGATGAGCATGGTCGTGGCGTTCACGCTGACGCCGTGGATGTCGCACCTCGCGCTGCGCAACGTCGCCGGACACGGCCAGGGCGAGCATGCCGGCGAGGACTCGAACCCGGTGGTGCGGCGGATCTACGCCGCGATCGTCCGACCGCTGCTGCGCTCGCGCACGGCGCGCTGGCTGACGTTCGGCGGCACCGGCCTGTTGTTCGTCGGCGCGCTCGCTCTCGGCGCGGTCCGCGCCGTGCCGCTCAAGATGCTGCCGTTCGACAACAAGACCGAGCTGCAGGTGCTGATCGACCTCGACGAGGGCACGAGCCTCGAGCGCACCGCCGCGGTGGTCCACGACCTCGCGTCGCGGGTACGCGGCCTGCCCGAGGTCACCGAGGTCACCTCGTACGCCGGCACAGCCTCGCCGATCGACTTCAACGGCATGGTCCGCAAGTACTACCTGCGGCGGTCGCCGGAGCTCGGCGAGCTGCGGATCGACCTGCTGCCGAAGAAGGAACGCCAGCAGCAGAGCCACGAGATCGCGCTGCGCATCCGCGAGCTGCTCGAGCCGGCCGCGCACGGCGCCTCCGCGCTGCTGAAGATCGTCGAGCTGCCGCCGGGGCCGCCGGTGCTGGCGACGCTGGTCGCCGAGGTCCGCGGCCCGGAAGGCGCGACCCCGGCCGAGCTCGACGCCGCCGCGCGCACGCTCGCCGAACGCATGGCGCGCGAACCCGGCGTCGTCGACGTCGACACCAGCGCCGAGGCCCGGCCGACCGAGCTGCGGTACGAGCTCGACCGCGCCAAGGCGGCGCTGCACGGCATCGACAGCGCGGTGACCGCGCGCACGCTCGGCACAGCGGTCGGCGGCTCGATCGCGACGCACCTGCACGAGGCGCGCGAGCTCGCGCCGCCGCCGGTCGAGGTTCGCCTGCTGCCCTGGCAACGCGCCGACGCCGGTGCGCTCGGCGAACTGCGCGTACAGGGCACCGACGGTGCGCTGGTGTCGCTGGCCGAGATCGGCAGCTTCACGACGGCGCCGGCCGAGGGCACGATCCATCGCAAGGACCTCCAGCGCGTCGCCTACGTGCTGGCCGAGGCCGCGGGCCGCCCGCCGGCCGAGATCGTGCTCGACGTCGACGCCGATCAGATCG
>JAGQRB010000280.1 GCA_020425925.1 Planctomycetota bacterium | reverse complement strand
CGCGCAGGTGCACTACCCGTTCGAGAACAAGGAGTGGTTCGAGAGCCACTTCCCGGCCGACTTCATCGTCGAGTACGTGGCGCAGACCCGCGGCTGGTTCTACACGCTCGTCGTGCTCGCGACCGCGCTGTTCGACAAGCCGCCGTTCGAGAACTGCATCTGTCACGGCGTCGTGCTCGATGCCGACGGCGCCAAGCTCAGCAAGTCGCTGCGCAACTATCCCGATCCGGTCGAGATGTTCGAGAAGGTCGGTGCCGACGCGCTGCGCTGGTTCCTGATGAGCTCGCCGATCCTGCGCGGCGGCGACCTGCAGATCAGCAAGGACGGCAAGCAGATCCACGAGGTCGTTCGCCTCGTGCTCAACCCGATCTGGAACGCCTACTACTTCTTCACGCTCTACGCCAACACCGACGGCGTGCGGGCGACGCGGCGCACGGATCAGAGCGCGGTGCTCGATCGCTACGCGCTCAGCAAGACCCGCGTGCTGGTCGAGGGCGTGCAGCGCTGCATGGACGACTACGACCTCGCCGGCGCCTGCCAGGTCGTGAAGGAGTACCTCGACGCGCTCAACAACTGGTACATCCGCCGCAGCCGTCCGCGCTTCTGGGGCGAGACCGGTGGCGACGACCAGCGCGCGGCGTTCGACACGCTCTACACCTGTCTGGTGACGCTGTGCGAGGTCGCGGCGCCACTGCTGCCGATGCTCTGCGAGCAGGTCTGGACCGGGCTCACCGGCGGCGAGTCGGTACACCTCGCCGACTGGCCCGAGGTGTCGTCGTGGCCCGACGATCCCGAACTCGTGCGGCAGATGGACCGCACCCGCGACGCGTGCTCGGTGGGGCTGTCGCTGCGCGAGGCCGCCAAGCTGCGCACGCGCCTGCCGCTGCCCAAGGTGACGCTCGCCGGTGCCGACGCCGAGGCGATGCGGCCGTACGTGCATCTGCTGCAGGACGAGCTCAACGTCAAGGCCGTGGAGTTCGCGACCGATATCGCGGCCTACGGCTCGTTCCGGCTGCAGGTCGACGCCAAGACGCTCGGCCCCAAGCTCGGCAAGCAGATGAAGGACGTGCTCGCGGCGACGAGGAGCGGCGACTGGCGGATCGACGGCGATCGCGCGGTCGCGGCCGGCGTGACGCTCGAGCCCGGTGAGTTCGCGCTCAATCTCGTGCCGGTCACCGGCATGACGGCGGCCGCACTGTCGACCAACGACGTCGTCATCGCGCTCGACACCGCGGTCACGCCGGAGCTCGAGCAGGAGGGCGCTGCGCGCGACTTCGTCCGGCTGGTGCAGCAGGCTCGCAAGGATGCGGGCCTGCACGTCAGCGACCGGATCCGCCTGACGTTCGCGGGCGACGGCGAAGTCGCGACCGCGCTCGAGGGGTTCGCCGAGTACGTCAAGGAGCAGGTGCTCGCGGTCGAGTTCGGCAGCGGTGCGCCCGCGTCCGATGCGTTCACCGCCGAAGGCAAGATCGGCAGCGCCGGGCTGGCCGTGAAGCTCGCGTTGGCGAAGGCGTAGCTCCGCGGTCTACGGCAGCGAGCGCAGCGCGAGCATCGCGGACGCGGTGGTGTAGGCCTCCATGCCCGGGTGGCTCCAGGCGTCGACCGCGGGCCAATGCGCCAGCCCGCCCGTATCGATGCGGTTCGGCAGCAGTGCGGCGTGCAGCTTGGCGCGCCAGAGTCTGGCCTCGCGGCCGCCGACGAGTTGCATGAGCTCGGCGCCGCTCTGCCAGTAGGCGAGGTCGATCGAGCCGGCAGCCGCGTCCCATTCGGGCGGCAGCGCGGCCACGAGCGCGACGCCGAGCGCGCGCTCGGGCGCCTCGAGCGTTTTTCCGGCCGCGGCATCGACGAGCAGGTGCAGTGCGGTCGGTTCCTCCGAGAGCTCGCCCGGGAACGCGGCCTTCTTCGACGTGAAGCGCGACATCGTCTCGCCCTGTTTCGTGAAGCCGGTGCGGCCGGTGTTCGGCGCCCGGAGCTGGTCGAGCAGCAACTGTCCCAGGGCGAACGCGCGGTCACCGATCTTCACTCCGAGCGCCTGGCAGTCGCGCAACGCGAGCAGCATCGTTGCAGTGATCTTGCTGTCGTTGTCGCCGCACTTCGGCGTGTAGCGCCAGCCGGCGTACGGGTTCTGCGCCTGCAGGGCCCACTCGACGCCGCGCTCGATCTGCTGCATGCGGGTCTCGTCGGGCCACTCGCGCTGGATCGCGCACAGCGCGCGCAACGCGTGGGCGTGCCCGAACATCATGGTGAACGGATCCTCGGGCCCGAAGCAGCCGTCGGGCCGCTGGCTCGCCGCGAGGAACGCCGCGGCACGGCGCACGGCGCGCGCGATCGGCAGTCCCTCGTTGCGCAGGCCCGGCAGCAGCGCGCGGATCGCCAGCGCGGTGACGCAGATCTCGTTGTGGTCGCGCTGGTCGTTGCCTTCGGGGTCGGCGGTGACGGTCCAGCGCCCGTCGGGCTGCTGGTGCCGCAGCAGCCAGGCGGCGGCGGCGGTCAGCGTCGGCGCGGTCGCCGTCGCCGGGCCGGCGATCGCGGTGTCGTCGGAAGGCACGGTGATCGGCGGCGGCGCGGTCTGCGCGCGGACCGCGATCGAGGACCAGGCCGACGCGAGCGCGAGCGTGGCGAGCGCAGCGGGTGCGGAGCGGCCGCGGGGATTTCGCTGTTTCATGGAGCTACCGGGGTGGGAGCGATGGGGCGGCTGCGGGGGGCGTTCGCAGCCGTAGGTCACGAGCGACAGGTCTCGCCGAACCGGACACCGCGCGGCGTCGGATCCCCCTTCCCGCGCTGCCGAACTACGCTATCGCCGTGGATCGAGACACGTTCCGGCTCGGCTGTGCGGCGCGACGCGGCGCGAAGAACCCGACGCGTTTTCGCGAAGCCGCCTGGGAGTGGATGGTGCGCACGGGTCACAGTGGCTTCGGTGGCCGGGATCATTTCGGGCTCGAGACCTGGCCCGAGTCGCCGACCTGGTGCTTCCAGCGCTTCGGCATGAGCTGCACCGGGCTCGACGACCGCCGCGTCGTCTGCATCGCGGGCGAGCACGAGGACTACTACGACCCGGACTTCTTCATCTACAACGACATCGCCGTGCTGAGACCGCGCGACGGTGAGGAGCACGTCGAGCGGACGACCTGCGGCATCGAGCTGTTCGGCTACGGCGAGAGCCGGTTCCCGCCGACGGACTTCCACACTGCGACGTTGGTCGGCGACCAGATCTGGGTGATCGGCAACGTCGGCTACCCCGAACAGCGGCGACCCGGCACGACGCCGATCTTCGTGCTCGACACCCGGACCTGGAAGTTCCGCAAGGTGCACGCCGAGGGCGATGCGCCGGGCTGGATCCACCGGCACGCGGCGTCCTACGACGCGGCGACCCATTCGATTGTCGTCGGCAGCGGCGAGGTTTGGAATGGCGAGGCGTTCGAACGTGCCGACGCGACCTGGCGGCTGGAACTCCGCCAGCGGCGTTGGGAACGCCTGCCGCGGGCGACGATGCGGCGACGGTTCTCGGTGTGCTCGGCCGAGCCGGATGATCCGTCGATTCTCGCGGTGTCGGGGCTGCGCTCCCGACTGCACCCGGTGATCCGGGGATCGGGCGATCTCGAGACCTGGTCGGCCGAGATCGGTCGCGCGCTCGTCGTCTACGAAGGCTTCTCCGACGTCGAGCTCACGATCGATGGCCTGCTCGACGATCGCGAGCTGGGCGAGATCGTCGACGGCATCGGCCGGAACGTCCAGGCGCGCACGGGCGCGCCCTGGGAGCTCCGTGCGTGCGCCGAGTACCGCTAGCGGTGCCGGCTCGTCAACCCCGGATCACTCGCCACCCTTCTCGGCGTCGGGCGGCGCGACCCGCCAGCCGCCACCGAGCGCCTGGTACATGTTCACCATCGCGTCGAGCTGCCGCTTCTTGGTCTCGATCAGCTCCATCTGCGCCTCGAGCGCGTCGCGCCGCGTCAGCAGCACCTCCATGTAGTCGGCGCGCGCCGACGCGAACAGCTGGTTCGAGACCGCGATCGCCTGCTGCAGGATGTCGACCTGCTGCGACTTCAGCTCGTACTTGCGCGCGAGGTTGCCGATCATCGCGAGCTGGTTCGCCGTCTCGGCGTAGGCCTCGCGGATCGTGCGTTCGTAGTGGTAGACCGCCTGCATCTGCCGCGAGTTGGCGGCGCGATAGCCAGCGGTGATCGCCTTGCGGTTGAGCAGCGGCGCGGTGATGTTCGCGAAGGCGTTGTAGAACACCGACTCCGGCCACTCCGGCAGCTTCGAGACCTCGAACGCCTCGAGACCGGCGGCGGCGTCGATGCTCAGCGACGGGTAGAACCGCGCCTTCGCGACCGAGACGTCGAGCTTCGCCGCCGCGAGCTCCATCTCGGCCTGTTTGAGATCCGGCCGATTCTCGAGCAGCTGCGTCGGCAGGCCGGCGGCGACATCGGCGGGGGAGAGTTCGAGGAACGCGTCCGACGCGCGCGCGACCGGCTGCGGGAACCGTCCGACCAGGACGTTGACGCGGTTCTCGGCCTCGGTGATCTCCTGCTGCACGTCGAACAGGCGACTGCGACTGCGCAGCACCTCGGCCTCGAAGCGCTGCACCGCGAGCTCGGTCACGCGCGCCGCCTGCTTCTGGTTCCGCACGACCTCGAGCGCCTGGTTCTGGATCTCGATGTTGCGGCGCAGGACCGCGAGCTCGTTGTCCAGCGCCATGAGCTCGTAGTACGAACGGGCGAGTTCGGCGACGAGCCGGGTCACCGCGAAGTTCTTGCCCTCGACGGTCGACATCACGCGGAAGACGGCGGCCTTGGTCGCGTTGCGCAGCTTGCTCCAGATGTCGACCTCCCACGACGCGAAGAACCCGAGCCCGTAGTTCTGCAGGTTCTCGGGCACGTGCCGTCCGGGCGTGATCTCGTCGTTGGCGTCGCTCGCGCCCTGGCTGGTGAACTCGCCGACCTTCTCGATGCCGCCTTCCGCGCCGAATCCGAGCCGCGGCAGGTACTCGCCGCGCCGGGCCATGACCTCGCTGTGCGCGATCGAGATCTCCTGGTCGAGGATGTTGAGCTCCTGGTTGTTGGCCAGCGCCTCGTCGACCAGCGCGAGCAGCTTGGGATCGCCGAAGAACTGCGCTGCCGTGAGCTCTGCCGAGCTCGCGCTCGGGGTCTGTTCGCCGGTGCCCTTCGGGTCGGACTGCGGGTCCGGCTGCGGGTCCGGCTGCGGGTCCGGCTGCAAGGCGCCGAAGCTCGCCGGCACACTCCTGTCGACGTCGCGAGCGGCCGCGTCACCGAGGTAGGGCGCAC
Source organism: Planctomycetota bacterium (assembly GCA_020425925.1). Classification (GTDB taxonomy): domain Bacteria; phylum Planctomycetota; class UBA1135; order UBA1135; family UBA2386; genus JAGQRA01. The sequence continues at coordinate 44,149 of JAGQRB010000280.1, read as the reverse complement.
AGGCGCCGCTCCAGAGGCCGGCGGCGAGCAGGGCCGCGGTGGGAAGGATCTTACCGTTGGTCATTTTGCGAACGTGACGATGGCCCGGGCGGGCCGTGGCATGGAGCACGGGAAACCGGATGGCGGCGGCGAACGATGCTCGAGAGTTCGGAAGCGCGGTGAGCCCGAGCCGCGATCGACGCGATCGCGGTGGCCTGCCGACAGCTACGGCACGGTCGCGATCAGGCGGCGTCCGGGTGCCTCGAGCAGTCCTGGTCGGCGGCTGCCGGCGGGGCGCGAGGCGGCGCGATCACCACCCAATGGGCCGAAACGAACGGCTCCGCCGGGTAGGGCGCGCTGGCGGCACGGCTCTGGATCAGCGGCCAGGCGGTGCCGTCGCCGATCGCCGTGGTCGCTTCCTCGTCGGGATCGTCGAGCCGCGGCGGCGGCCCCCGGCGCTCGTCGTCCGCCGCGTTGCAGCTGGCCTCCTCGGCCGGCAGGCGCGCGGGCAGCGGGTCGAGGACGCGCAGGCGCGATGTGTCGATCGACACCGCTGCGATCCCGGTCCGGGCGGGCGCGTTCGGCGCGCTCGACCCGAGGACAGCGACGGGTGCGCCGGCGGCGAGCACCAGAAGGACGCCGACTGCCCATCGGAGCAGGATGCGCAACGTCGCGCCCGTCGGGCGCGGAGCCGGTTCCTGGCTGTCGTCGTCGATCGAGGGCATCCGAGCACTTCGGGTCCGAAGCTAGGTGGCAGCAACGGTCGGAGCAACCCGGATACTCCCGGCGGCGGGTCCGAATTCCGGTTTCTCGCCGGCCGGCAGCGCCGCCTGGCGGCCGGGGACGATACAAGACGGGTGGCGAACCACCCGAAGACGATGACCCGAACCGACGACGACAAGGCAGCGATCGCGCGCGGCCTCGGCCGCCTGCCGAGCGGACTCTATGTGCTCACCGCCGGCCGCGGCGAGGCGGCGACCGGCATGCTCGCCTCGTGGGTGCAGCAGGTCGGCTTCGAGCCGCCGGCGGTGATCGTCGCGCTCAAGCAGGGGCGTCCGATCGAGGCGTTGGTGCGCAGCGAAGGCGTGTTCTGCCTCGCCGTGCTCGACCAGGACAGCAAGCACCTGCTCGGCCACTTCGCCCGCGGCTTCGAGCCCGGCGTGCCGGCGTTCGACGGCGTCGAGACCACGGTCAGCGCGGTCGGCGTGCCGTATCCGACCGCGGCGCACGCGCATCTCGTCTGTCGGGTGCGCGCGATCGCCGACGACTGGTCCGACCACAGCGTGGTCTGCGGCGAAGTGATCGGCGGCACCGGCGTGATCGATCGCGAGCCGCTGGTGCACGTACGCAAGAACGGCTTCAGCTACTGAGGGGGCGCGTTGGTGCCGTGCCTCGGATCCCTGCTGCTGCTCGCGCTGTGGCCAGTTGCCCAGGAGCCGCAGCCTGCGGCGGAGCGCGTGCAGCCCACCGCGATCGACCTCGGCGAGGTGCGGGTCGGCGCGGTCGTCGAGACCTCCGCGGCGATCTTCTGGGGGCGACCACCGGGCGACGTGCAGGTCGAGGTCGAACTGCCGAAGGACCTGCGTCCGCTCTCGCAGCGGACCTACGTGCGCGAGCAGGACAAGGCGGTAACCGACCTCGGTTTCGCGGTGCCGACCCACGAGACCGGGCACTTCGAACGCACGATCCCGGTGCGTCGCGGCGACGAGCAGGTCGCGATCCCGGTGAGCTGGACGGTCGCGCCGGCGTCCCCGGGCGGCAGCCGGATCCTGGTCGCCGACAGCCCGTTCGAGGCCTACTCGACGGACGATCCGGCGACGTTCGCGGTCTGGCGCGCGCTCGTCGCGACCAACCGGTTCGACGTCGACTACCGCTACACGCGCAAGAACGTGCGGGCGTTCACCGCCGAGGCGCTGGCGCGAGTCGACGTCGTCCTCGTCGGTGAGAGCAGCTTGCGGGATATCTCACAGGGCGACGTCGATCGACTGCAGGGCTTCGTCTGCGGCGGCGGCCGCGTGGTCCTGTGCGCGAACTCGTTCTTCGTCGGCACCGTGCCGGCGGCCAATCGGGTCTGCGAGCCGTTCGGGCTCGAGATGGTCGATCGCGAATCGCGCTCGCCGGGCGCGGTCGGCGACGTGCACCGCGACCCGCTCACCGTCGGGGTCGAAGGCGTCAGCGCCGGCACGCGGTCGCCGACCCGCATCACCGACGGTGACCTCGCGCGGTCGCTCGTCGACCTGCCGATCCTCGGCGGCGCAGACCCGTTCGTCGCGTACGCCAGGACGCAGAGCGGCGGCGAGGTGATCACGATCGGCGCGGCGCTGTGGTGGGACTGGATCTCGGAGGCGCCGGGCAATGCCCGCCTGCTGCGCAATCTGCTCGTGCGACCGCCGCGAATGCGCTGACATCGCCGAAAAACCTGTCCGCGCAGCGGCCGTCGCGAAACGGGTAGGTCATGGACCTCTCACGAGCTCTCGTCGGCCCCGTCCTGATCGCCACGTCGCTGCTGGCGCAGGACGCCGGACCCGTCCTGCCCCGGTTCTGCGTGCCGATCCACACCGCTGCCGACGATCTCGGCCAGCCCTACGGGATCTGGGCCGCTGGCGCCGACTACAAGGTGTCGTTCCACGGCGACATGACGTTCGTGCCTTATCTCGGCGGCGGCTACCCGGTCAATCGCCCGTGGTCCTGGCACACGACCTCGGTTCGCGTCGGCGGTCGCGAGCTGCTCGCCGAGAACCCGGAACCGCGCCGACGCGAGTTCGAGCGGCGCTACGAGTACGACTTCGGCGCGGTCACCGAGACCTACGACGTGCGGCTCGAGGGGCTCGAGCAGACCTTCGTGTTCGCCGAACGCCTCGGCGAGGGCGAGATCGTCATCGAGGGTCGGCTCACCTCCGACCTGATCGCCGGGCCAGCGACACCGGCGCATCGGTCGCTGACGTTCCACGATCCGGCGGGCACCCCGATCCTGACCTACGGCGAGGCTGCGGTGATCGACGCCACGGGCGACCGGATGGCGATCACCACCGAGCTCGTCGACGACCGGATCACCCTGCGCGTTCCCGCCCGCTGGCTCGACGGTGCCGCGTTCCCGGTCGTCGTCGATCCGTTGCTCGCGACGCACACCCTGTTCGCGAGCTCGCCGAACTCCTACGTCCCCAATCGGGTCGCGATCGCCCACAACGCCGAGGTCGCGACCTCGAACACGATGTTCGTCTTCGATCGCCGTGCTTCCGCGCTGGACTACGACCTGTTCGCCTACCTCACCGGTGCCGATCTCGCCCCCACGAGTCCGTCCTTCCTGGTCTACTCCGATATCAACACGACCTGGAACAGCCTCCGAGGTGGTTGCGCCTGCGTCGGCGGCGCCGACCAGTGGGTCATCGTGTTCCAGCGCCACTTCGTGAACAGCACGCCGACGCGGAGCGCCCTGCGCGCGCACCGCCACGCCAGCGGTTCGACCGCGCACTCGACGGCGGTCAGTCTCATGACGCCACCGTCACCGCTCAACGACGCCGCTCCCGCCATCGGCGGCGTCGCGGCGTGGGACAACGGCACCGAGGCGCTGATCGTGTTCGAACGCGAGGACAACGCGGCCACGGCCGGCAACTACGCGACCACCAATCGCACAGAGGTGCACGGCGTGTTGTTCGACGCCTCGACCGGCGCCTTCGGCTCGTCGTTCCACCTCGGTGGCGGCGGTTCCACCGACTGCCAGGATCCGTGCGTGACCGCGTTCCGCACCGACGGTGGCGAGTGGGTGACCGCGTTCTCGATCCTGTTGCCGAGCACGGGCGTCGGCGACTGGGAGGTGCGCGGCCGGAAGGTCGACGCCGGCGGCACGCCGTCGACCGCGCTTTGGAGCTCACCGGGGCGCAACAACGACTCGGTGCACGAATTCTCGCCCGCGATCGACGGCCGTGACGGGCGCTACCTGATCGCGTTCACCACCGCGGATGTCACCGCGACGAACCACGCGCCGGACACCGGCGACCAGGGCTGGGCCCAACGTGTCGACTGGCCGACCGGTGCTGCGACCGCCGCGACGAGCCTCGCGCCGGTCCAGCTCGATACCGAGGTGCTCGGCCTGCTGCAGACCTCGGCCGTGACCTATGACTGGGCCGATCGGTCGATGTTCGTCGTCACCTGGCATCACGGCTTCACGCTGACCGCCGGGATCTACGCCGCCCGGATCGGCTACGACGGCCTGGTCACCGAGGGACCGCTGACGGTCCTGCCGTCGCTGACCGCGTTCCCCGGTGCCTGTGCCTTCGACGGCAGCAACCGCAACGTGCTGTTGGCCTGGACCAGTTCGTTCCGTGTCGAAGGCTGCATCTTCGGCTACCCCGCGGTGGCGCCGGCGGGCACCTCGGGAACGGCCTGCAGCCCGACGGTGCTGCGCTGGGTCGGCGCGCAGCAGATCGGCACCGAGTTCGGCAAGGTGAACGCGATCAAGGCCGGCGCTCCGAACGCGCTGCACTTCCTGATGGCGTCGCTCACCACGACCAACCAGCCGATCCCGGGCCCCGGCGTGATGCCGGGATGCAATCTGCTGGTCGACAACGTGAACGGCTTCCTCGGCACGCTCGGTCTGCGGATCGGCAGCTCGGTGACATGGGACTTCCCGTTGCCGTCGTGGCTCGATCCGGTGACCTTCCACTTCCAGGACTGGATTCTCGACGGGCCGCTGTTCGAGGGTTCGGTGCGGCTCAGCGTGCCGGTCGCGAAGTAGTCGAGCGCGGCGGCCGAAAACCGCGTCGCGGCGCGCGACCCCGGGACACGGGTAGTCATCATGCGATTGTTACTCACCGTGTCCTGCCTCTCGGCGATGGCGGCCTCCGCCGCGGCGCAATGCGGCCTCGTCGCCGACCTCGAGCCCGGTTCCGCGAACATCAACCACATCGCCTACCTGACCAGCGCGTTCGCCGACGTGCTCTACTTCCAGGGCCGCACGTCAGCTCACGGCTCCGAGCTCTGGCGTTGGACGCCCGCGGGTGGTGCGCAGCGCGTGGTCGACCTGGTGCCGGGCCAGGGCAGCAGCCAGCCCTACGACCTGGTGCCCTGCTGCACGGCCGCCGGCCCGCGGCTGTTCTACTCGGCCTTCGACATCGGCCACGGCCACGAGCTCTACGTCACCGACGGCAGCGCGGCCGGCACGATGCGCATCGCCGAGATCCGTCCGGGTTCCAACGGTTCCGTGATCGAGCACATGGTGGCTGCGGGTCAGCGCGTGTTCTTCTCGGCCAACGACGGCACCCACGGCGACGAGCTCTACGTTTCCGACGGGACGGCGGCGGGCAGTCACATGGTCGTCGACATCATTCCGGGCGTCGGGAACGGTCGGCCGCAGGCGATCTTCGCGTTCGGCGATCGGGTGTTGTTCTCCGCGATCACGGCTGCGCACGGCAAGGAGCTGTGGATCAGCGACGGGACGGCCGCGGGCACGCAGATGATCGCGGATCTCTACCCGGGAACGACCGGCAGCGAGCCGCGCGCCTTCGTCCGACTCGGTGACCTCGCCTACTTCATCGCGACCTCGCCGACGATCGGTTCGGAGGTCTGGCGGACCGACGGCACCGCGGCCGGCACCGTGCCGATCGGCGACGTCTTCGGCGGCAGCTCGTGGGGGCCCGGGGAGCTCGTCGTCGCGGGTGACCGGCTGTTCTTCACCGAGCTGAAGGGTTCCGGCGTCGGCATGGTCTACGTCAGCGACGGAACGCTCGCCGGTTCGATGGCGCTGGGCGTCGAAGCGCGCGACCTCCGACCGGCGGGCGGCCGGATCTTCTTCGTCGGCAACGGCCAGCTGGCCGGCGCCGAGCCATGGGTCAGCGACGGCACCGTCGCCGGGACGCGACTCTGCCTCGACATCCAGCCGGGTGGGTTCGGATCGAACCCGAGCGAGTTCGTCGCCTGCGGCGACGGCGTGCTGTTCGTGTGCAAGGGGACCGTCAACGGCGAGCTGTGGTCCTCCGACGGAACGGCGGCCGGCACGACCCACGTCTGCACGCTCGATCCCGGTGGCAACGCCAGCCCGAAGGGTCTCGTCACCTGCCGCGGGCGCGTCTTCATGAACGCCTACTCACCGAGCGTCGGTCGGGAGCTCCACGGCATCGCGATGCCGGGAGCGACGCAGACGCAGCTCGGCGGCAGCACCGGCCCGGACCACCCTCGGCTGGCGACGGTCGACGACGCGCAGCCGGTCCTCGGCTCGACCGTCGACCTGGTCGCACACGGTCCGTCGGGGTCGCTGGCCGTGCTGTTCGCCGACCGCGCCGCGCCGCCCATCCCCGTGCTCGCCTCGCCGGGTCTCATCGGCAGCGGTGCCGACCACGTCGGTCTGCAGACCGGCAGCGCGATCTTCCTGGCGAGCGCGGTCGCTTCATCGTTCGTGGTGCCGTTCGCGCTGCCGAGCGACCCGTCGTTCGAAGGGGTGATGCTCGACTTCCAGGCGCTCTGGTTCGACGGGGCGGCCAACCCGATGCTGCAGGCGAGCGACGGCATGCGGCTCACGCTCGGTGCCGCGAGGCCGCACTGAGCCGCACCGACGCGGACATCTCAGGTGTCGGCGCGGCTGCCGAGCAGCTTCGCGAGTGCGGTGCGCGAGACCGGCTTGCAGAGATAGTCGTCCATGCCGGCCGCGAGGCAGCGTTCGCGGTCCTGGGCGAGCGCGTGCGCGGTCAGCGCCACGATGTAGGACCGCCGGTTGCCGCCCTGCTCGGATTCGCGGATGCGAACCGTCGCCTCGTAGCCGTCCATGACCGGCATCTGGCAGTCCATGAACACGACGTCGTAGCGCTGCTGCGCGACCGCCGCGACCGCCTCGACGCCGTTGCAGGCCTCGTCGACCTTGCAGCCGAGCTTCGTCAGGTAGGCGACCGCGACCCGGGTGTTGATCGGGTTGTCCTCGACCACGAGCACGCGCATGCCGGGTCGCGGCTGCGCTCCCGCCGTGGTCGCGGCGGAGGTGGTCGTCCCGGGGACGGTGCCATCGAGGCACTGCTTCGCCAGCGCGGTCGGGAGCAGTGGCCGGTAGAGCATCCGGGCGCGCGGGAAACGCGCGCGCCACTGGCCGGCGTCGTGGCCCTCGGAACCGAGCAGCAGGATGCAGCGGTCGGACGCGCTCGGGCTGGCCGCGACCGCGGCGGGCGACTCGGTGTCGATGAACCACAGCAGCGGATCCGCTCCGTTCGCATCGCCGCCGGCACGGTCGGCGGCGTCGACGGTCGGGACACCGAGCGCGCCGAGGTGTTGCGCGACGGTGCGCTGCAGTCGTTCGTCCCCGGTCACGACGATCGCGCCCCGGAACGGCGCCTTCGCGATGGGTGCGGCATCGCGCGCGTCGTCGACCAGCTCGAGCTCGACGTCGAACCAGAACGTGCTGCCGCGGCCCGGCGCGGTATCGACCCGGATGTCGCCGCCCATCAGGCGCACGAGCCGCCGCGAGATCGCGAGGCCGAGGCCGGTGCCGCCCTTGCGGCGCGTCGCCGAGGCGTCGCCCTGCGTGAACGGCTCGAACAGGCGGGCCAGGACCTCGGGAGCGATGCCGCAGCCGGTGTCGGTGATCTCGAAGCGGATGCGTTGGCCTGCGGTGGCGAGCCGCACGACGACCTCGCCGGTCTCGGTGAACTTCGCGGCGTTGCTCGCGAGGTTGGTGAGCACCTGCCGCAGCCGCAGCTCGTCGCCGCGCACGGCGCGGGGCACGCGCGGGTCGATCTCGAGCCGGATGTCGACCTCGTGCCGGCGGTTGCCGGCGCTGAGCAGGCCGACCAGGCTCTCCGCCGTCTGCCAGACGTCGAACACGGTGTCGACCAGCTCCAGCCTGTCGACCTCGATCTTCGAGAAGTCGAGCACGTCGTTGACGATCTGCAGCAGCATCTGGCCCGAGCTCAGCAGCAGGCGAAGTCGCTCGCGACGTTCGGCGTCTTCCTCCTCGTCGAGCACGATCGTCGCCATGCCGATGATGCCGTTCAGCGGCGTGCGCAGCTCGTGACTGATGTTGGCGAGGAACATCGACTTCTCGGCCGACGCCTGCTCCGCGAAAGCGAGCGCGGCCTGGATGCGCTCGTTGTGGGCCTCGAGGTCACGCTGGCGCGCGAGGCTCATCTCCATGATCTGCTGCGCGGCGTTGACGTTCGCGCTCGCCACCGATCGGGCCTCGGCGCGGAGCTGCTCGTTCGCGGCGCGCAGGGCCGCGACCTCGTTCCGCAGCTGCTCGAGCTCGTCCGCCATGGTCGTCTAGAACGTCAAGGTCGGACAGCCGCGGGCCGCTCGCGAGGCGAACGTGACCATGCCGACCGGCGTGATGCCGTCGCGCAGGCCGCCCCATTCGTCGACGCCGTCCGGAGCCGGCGCGCAAGCTTTCTCGGCGCAGGTCGAGCAGCACTCGATGCGGACGCCGAGCGACAGCAGGGTGCCGAGCAGGTCCTGCAGTCGACCGGCTTCGCCCTCGAGTGCCTTGCGGCAGCCCCAGATGCTCGCCGCCTGGGTCAGGAACAGGGTCACCTCGGTGCCGCAGGACGCTGCCGCGAGCGCGGTCTGCAGCGCGAGCTCGGATCGCATCAGGCGGGCCGGCCCCTCGCTGAGCAGCACCTGCAGCTGGGCCTCTCTGGTCGTCGCCTGGCTCATCAGATGAACATCGCGACTTCCGAGCGGGCCGCGTCCCGTAGGCAGCTGGTGGCGCCGGCGATCTCGATGCCGTCGCGCAGGTCCTCGGCGGCGAGGCCGAGCACGTCGGCGGAAGCTTCGCAGGCGAGCATGCGGACGCCGAGTGCGCGTGCCTGCTCGATGAGGGTGTCGAGGTCGGGCATGCGCTTCTTCGCCATTCGCCAGCGGAACAGCCGCGGACCGAGGCCGAGGAAGTTGACGCGCGAGGTCGGCAGGCCGCCGGTGCCGGCGGGCAGCATGAAGCCGAACATGCGGTCGATCAGACTGCCGCGGCTCCTGCGCTTGTCGCGGCGCACCGCGGTCAGGCCCCAGAACGTGAAGAACAGCGTGGTCTTCATGCCGGTTGCCGCCGCCGTCGTCGCCAGCGTCAGGGCGCCGAGCAGGCGGTCCATCTCGCCGCTGAAGACGATGAACGTGGCCTCGCCGGGTCCGGTCCGGTTCGTCGCCGCGGACGGGGCCGCCGCGCTGCACGGCACCAACGGCGGCGCGCTGGTCACGGTGCCCCCGCCTTGCAGATCGTCGCGCGCTTGGTCTCACCGTCCTCGACCAGGTCCAGGAGCGGGTTGCCCGTGAGCTCGGACCAGGCCCGCAGATCGGGCACGAAGGCGGGGTCGGTGGCAACGATCGACAGCTCTGCGCCGGGCTCCAGGTCCTTCAACGCCAGCGCGAGATGCACGATCGGCAACGGGCACTTCAGGCCTCTGCAGTCGATCTCGGTCTGCTTCATGTGGTGTCCCAACCGGCTTCATTGCAACGGCTTGGGTATCCACCTATCGGCTCGGCCATGGGCCGCCTTGATCGTCCGGCGGGGCGGCATCGAGCCGCCGATCGCATCGGCTTCTCAGCCGCCGAAGACTTCGGCGAGCGACCCGGTGCTGTCGGCGAACGCCTCGGTCTCGACGCCGACCGCGCCGAGCATGCCGACGAACAGGTTGCTGAACGGCGTCGCCTCGTCGTACTCGCGGTAGGCGCCGTGCGTCAGTCCCAGACCCGAGCCGCCGACGAGCGCGAGCGGGTAGTTGCGGGCGTTGTGCGTGGTGCTGCAGCAGCTGCCGTAGAGCACCATCGTCGAATCGAGCAGCTTGCCGTCCTCGTCCTCGACCTGTTCGAGCCGCTGCACCAGGTACGCGAACTGGCGCGCGTGCCACTGGTCGTAGCGGCCCCACTGATCCCAGTGACCCTCGTGTTGGTCGTGGCTGATGGTGTGGTGGCCGCGCTTGATGCCGAGCGCGCGCTCCGGGAACTTGTCGGCGAAGCCCATGCCGTCCTCACGGCCGGTCATGAACGTGATCACGCGTGTGAGATCGGTCTGCAGCGCGAGCACCATGAGATCGTACATCGCGCGCAGATAGCCGGTCGGGTCGACGTCGGCCGCGACGTCGAGATCGATCGCGCTGGCATCGAACGGCTTCATCGGGCGGTCGAGCCACTGCTCGTTGCGGCGGATCTGGCGTTCGACCGCGTCGAGCGATGCGAGATACTGCTCGAGCTTGTCACGGTCGCCGGCGCCGAGGCGCTGCTGCAGGCGGCGACTGTCCTCGAGCACGAGGTCGACGATCTTCTTGCCGCGCTGCAGCTCGCGTCGCCGCTCGGCGGTCGACGCGCCGCCGCCCGGCGCGAAGTAGCGCTCGAAGATCAGCCGCTGCCGGTTCTCGGCGGGGATCGGGCGCCCGCTGTGATCGAACGACAGCGTCGCGACGCGCGACTTGTAGCCGACGCCACCGTCGGTCGAGAGCACGAGCGACGGGTAGCGCGTGAACCGGGCGAGCTCGCGCGCCGCGACCTGGTCGACCGAGACCCGGTTCTTGTAGACGTCGCCGCGCATGTCGCCGGCGGTCAGCCAGGTGTCGCCGGCCAGGTGCCCGAGCAGCTCGCGGCTCAGCGGGTGACTCAGGCCACCGAGCAGCGTCAGCTTCGAGCGGTGCGCCTCGAGGCAGGACAGCACGTCGGTGAACTCGTAGTCGGCGCCGGCGCGGTGCGGGAACCAGCGCCAGTGGCTCCATTTCTCGTCGTGCGGCGCCGGCATGGCTGCGCCGTTCGGGAAGTAGACGAACGCCATCCGGCGCGCCCGTTCACCGCGAGTGCGGCGGCCGGCCATCGCTTCGAGCCACGGCAGCGCGACCGAGACACCGGCGCCGCGCAGGAACGTCCGCCGGTCGATGGGGGTGACGAGGCTCATGGGATCAGCGCTGGGTGAACGAGTCGCTGGTGACGATGGCCCGGATCAGCGAGCGCATCCGATAGCCTGCCAACTTTACCTGCCAGAGGATCGCGTCGAGCTCGCTTTCGTCGGCGAAGTGTACTTCGCGGCCGAGCGCATAGGCGAACAGGTGTTCGATCAGCGCGCGGGCGAAGTCGTCGCCGCGTTCGTCGCGCAGGTAGCGCTGCAGCGCGGCGACGCCGTCGATCGCGGTGCCGTCCGGCAGCGTGGTGAGCGCGTCGACGAGTCGACCCTTGCGCTCCGGCTCGTAGCGCCCGACCGCGCTGCGGCGCTCGAACGCGATGCCGAACGGGTCGATGCCGGCGTGGCAGTCACGGCACGACGACTTGTCGCGGTGGGCCTCGAGCTGCTGCTTCAGCGTGAGCTCGTCGAACCCCGGCGTCTCCGGGTCGAGCGGTGGCACGTTAGGTGGCGGCGGCGGCGGCGGATCGCCGAGGATCTTCTGTTTGATCCAGACCGCGCGTTTGATCGGGTGCGGCTCGCTGCCGTCGGAGTGGCCGACGAGGAACGAGCCCTGCGACAGCAGGCCGCCGCGCCGCTGCTCGGGCCGCACGGCGACGGCGCGGAACTGCGGGCCGACCACCCCGGGTACGCCGTAGAACTCCGCGAGGTTCTGGTTCAGCATCGCGAAGTCGGAGTCGAGGAACGTGAAGATCGACAGGTCCTCGCGCAGCACCTGCTGCACGAATGCGTAGGTCTCCTCCGCCATGTCGCGCTTGACGAAACGCGTGTAGTCCGGGTGGCGGTCGACGTCGATCGTCATCTCGGCGTGGCGGTCGAGCCGCAGCCACTCGTAGGTGAAGGCGCGCACGAAGCGCTCGCTCCTGGCGTCGTCGAGCAGCCGCTCGGTCTGCGCCAGCAGCTCGCCGTGGTGCTCGCCGTGCAGCGCACCGCGCTCGGCCAGCGCGCGCAGCTCGGCGTCGGGCGGCGAGTTCCAGAGCAAGAACGACAACCGGTTCGCGAGCTCCGTGTCGGACAGCGGGCTGCCGTTCTCGCCGAACTCGACCAGGTAGAGGAACTGCGGCGAGCACAGGATCGCGACCAGCACCTCGGCGACGCCCTGCTCGTAGATCGGGTGGTCGGCGCGGATCGCGCGCCAGAACCCGAGGTAGCGCTCGACCTCTTCGCCGTCGACCGAGCGGCGGAACGCGCGCGCGAGGAAACGGGCCAGGACCTCGCGGGTGTAGGCCTCGAGATCGGAGCGATCGCCGTCGAAGAAGATCGCGCTGTGCGACCGCGGCGGCCACACCGGCAGGTAGGGCGCCTCGAACTCGATCGACTGCACCAACAGCGGCGGGCCGGTCTCGCGCGGCGACTTGACGAGGTGGTCGTTCCACAGGCCGAGCAGCAGGAAGCCCGACAGGATCTCGGTGTCGCCCGACTCGGGTGCCGGGATCGGCAGGTTCTCGAGCCGGCCGAAGAACTCGTAGGTCGCCGGTTCGCCGAGCGGCGCGCGGACCTGCTGTGGCTCGCCGAACGTCAGGTAGTCCATGCCGTCGTCGGTGCGCGTACCGAGCAGCGCGCGGATCGACGGCACGAGGTCGGCGACCGCGGCGTTCTGCTCGTCGGCGCGGGCCGACAGCCGCCGCACCAGCGGGTGGTCTTGCGCGAGCGGCGTGATGACGACGTGGCTGAAGCCGAGGAAGAACGGCCCGCCGACGGCGAGATGGTGGCGGCCGGCGCGCATGCCGATCGCGCCGAGCGGCGTCACGACCCGCGGCATCGCGAGCTGCTCCGCGCCGAGCACCGGCCGCTGGTCGAGATGGTGACCGGCGACGCTGAGGCGGACCGACGGCATCGCTTCGGGTGCGATCGGCGGGTGCACCAGATCCACCTGGTAGAAGCCGTCGGCCGGCAGGTCGAAACGCAACCGCGCACGGCTTTGCTGCGGCACGTCGACCGCGACCAGCAGATCGCCGTCGACGCGCAGGTTCTGACGCTGGTCGCTGGCCTCCGCCGGCAGGACCATGGCGCCCGGCGGTGGCGCGACCGCACCGTCTTGCCAGTGCGCCAGCGCGATCGGCTCGTCGAGGCCGACGAGCAGGTCCTGGCGCAGCGGTGGCACGTAGCCGCGCGATGCCACGACCCGCATGACGAAGTCGCCGCGCTCCGGCCAGCAGCGCTGCATCTCGAGCTTGAGGTTGGGCGACGGGCCCTGCCACGCCTTCGGCACCCGTTCGCGGTGCGGCAGCGCCGACAGCAGGATCATGCCCTCGTCGACGACGCGGAAACGATCCTGCTCGGAGCCGCGCAGGCCGACGCTGATGCGACGCTGCAGCGCCTCGACGAGCGCCGGGTCGGTCGGCGCGCCGCGGTGCACCCCGTCGCCGAGCACTTCGATGCGGAAGTCGTCGCGGTCGAGCGGCACCGACTGGTAGCCACCGGTCTCGGCCGCGACCAGGCCGCGGCCGATGCCCTTGCCGAAGGTCACCCGGTAGCGCGTCACCGGCGGCTGCTCGGGCGGCGCGATCGCCTGCCGCAGACCGGCGCGCGCGATCCGGCGGTAGTAGTCGAGGTGCAGCGAGCTCGCCTGCAGCACCGCGCCGTCGTTCGAGAAGCCGGTCTTCGACTTGCCGTCGGCCGGCAGGTCCTGCGCGAAGTCGATCGCGACGCCCAGCAGGTCCTGCAGCGCGTTCGAGTACTGGGCGCGCGTCAGCCGTCGCATCACGATCGCGCGGTCGCCGCGCTGCGCCGCCGCCGCCGCCCGCAGCGCGGCGGTCAACCAATCGACGACCCGGCGCCGCTCGTCGTCGGTCAGCTGGGGCTCGTCCGCGGGCGGCATCTCGCCGCCGTTGATCATGTCGAGCGCGGCGCGCCAGGCCTCGCCGGCGGCCGCCGTCGCGATCAGGGGATCGAGGGTGTCGAGGCGGATGTCGCCCTTCTGCTTGCGCTCGCCGTGGCAGCGGAAACAGCGCTCCGCGAGCACCGGCCGGATGTCGGTCGCGAAGTCGATCGGCGGCGGCTCCGGCTGCAGTCCTGGCGGTTGGGCCGCGAGCGCGGCGAGCAGCGCGAGCGGCGCGGTGCGGGCGAGGACGGCCATGGAACGGGCGTCATCAAACGCGATGGCCCGCCGGGTCGCCAGTCCCGCCGTCTGGCGGCGTCACCGGCGCTGCCGGCCTGGCTTTCGATCGACGGTCCGAGCGGGCCGCCGCGGCGCGTGGGCGGCAACCCGGGCGTCGTGGCGCGGAAGGTCTCGACCCTCAGGGTGTAGGGCGCGTTCCAATACGCGAAGCGACCGCCGGCGACGAAGTCGTAGAGTCGGCCGTCGCGCCAGACCAGCGCGCGCTCGTCGGCGGCGAGGTCGACGACCGTGAGCCGCTCGCGCAACCCGGGCCGATCGGCGATGACATCGAGCAGGCGGTGGCGGAAGCGGGTCGCGCGCGTGCCGACGCGTTCGAGTCGCGTGCCGGGCAGCAGGCGCGCCGGTACGAAGTGGGTGCCCGGCGCCAGCACGCGGAGCAGCGCGCCGCGCCGGAACACGAGGCCGACCTCGTGCGGCGGGATCTTGGTGCGGAGCATGGGTTCTTCCTCTGGTGGGGGGCGGACGACGGCGGCCAAAACCGAAGGAGCCTCGCGCGGCCGACCGGGCGAGGCTCTGCGGGCGGAGGACGAGCCTCCGGGGTGGGAGGTATCGTCAGCCGGAAACGGGCCTCGCCGCGGGGGCGGCGCGGAGGATCGGTGCGTTCGTCGGGATCAACACGTGCGCCCGCTACGCAGCTCGCGGTCGCCCGGGCTCGGCATCTCGGCGTTTTCGCCCCGAGCGAACGGCCTCGATCCGGCCACGTCGGATTGCCTTCATCATCCCTGCACATTTCCGACCGTGGACCTTCACACTCGCCCGCTCTCATGCTCCGCTCGGATTGGCGCACCCCGCGTCCCAGATTTACGTCGTGACGAAACTCTCGCTTCCGTCGCTCAGCCTGGCGCTGGCGTTCCCCTTCCTGACCGGCTGCTTTGGTTCGGGCCACAAGGAGATCCAGAACCTCGGCTCCGACACCCTGCTCGAGGTCGCCGGTTCGCTCGCCGAGGCCTACCACGAGCTGCATCCCGAGATCGCGATCTCGGTGTCGGGCGGCGGCTCGGGTGTCGGCATCAAGAACCTGATCGACGGCGACGTCGACATCGCGAATTCGAGTCGGCCGCTCAAGGAGAAGGAGATCGAGGCCGCGAAGAACCACGGACACGACCCGGTCCAGCACGTCGTCGGCTACGACGGCATCGCGATCTTCGTGCACAAGGAGAACCCGCTCGAGTCGATCACCATCGCGCAGCTCCAGGAGCTGTTCGGCGACGGCGGCAAGATCGACTCCTGGAAGGACCTCGGCGTCGACTTCGGCAGCCCGGAGGCCAACGAGGTCGTGCTGGCCTCGCGGCAGAACAACAGCGGCACCTACGAGTGCTTCCGCGAGCACGTGCTCGGCGAGAACGGGCGCTTCAAGATGCGCTGCAACAACCTGAACGGCAGCAAGGACGTGGTCGACTTCTGCGCCAAGACGAAGAGCGCGATCGGCTACAGCGGCATCGCCTACGCGACGGATCAGGTCAAGATCGTGCCGGTGTCGGCCTCCGCGGAATCGCCGCCGGTGGTGCCGAGCATCGACACCGTGCTCGACAAGACCTATCCGATCGCGCGGCCGCTGTTCATGTACACGATCGGCGAGCCCGAGGGCGACATCGCGGCCTACCTCGACTGGATCGCGAGCGACGACGGCCAGCAGGTGCTGTTGAAGAAGGGATACATCCCGCTGCGCAAACTCTGAGCTGCGCCCGAATCCGGCGATGACGGTCGCTTCGCGCTCGAATCCGACCGTGCCGGCGGCTTCCATCTCGTCGTTCGCTCGACCCGAGCCCGTCCCCGACGTGACCCCGCACTACGAAGAGCGTCTGCAGCAGGATCTCGACTGGATCGGTCGACTGATCGACATCGTCGGCCGGCAGATCGTCGAGGCCCTCGACGACGCGGTGCGGGCGGTGCTCGAGCTCGACAAGGATCGGGCGGCGAACACGGTGCTCGGCGACTGCACGATCAACCGGCAGACGCGTGAGCTCGATCGACTGTGCCATGCGTTCGTCGCCAGGCACCTGCCGAGCGCCGGTCATCTGCGCTACGTGTCTTCGGTGCTGCGTCTGAGCATCGGACTCGAGCGCATCGGCGACTACGCCGCGACGATCGCCCGCACCGCCTGCCAGCTGACCGTCGAGCCGCCGCCGACCGTGGCCCGCGATCTGGAGGTGATGTCCGAGCAGGCGCGGCGTTCGCTCGCCGACGCGCTGCAGGCGTTCGATCGGCGCGATGCCCGACAGGCGCAGGCGACGATCGCCGCCACGCAGCAGTTCGCGCGCCACTTCGACCGCGTGTTCGACGACCTGGTTCGCGAGGGCGAGGCCGGCTCGCGCCCGGTGCTGGACCTGTTCGCGTTGATCGCGACGTTCAATCGGCTCCAGCGCGTGATCCATCAGGCCAAGAACGTCTGCGACGAGACGATGTTCGTCGTCACCGGCAAGGTGAAGAGCGAGAGACAGTTCAACCTGCTGTTCGTCGACGCCAGCAACACCGGTCCGAGCCAGCTCGCCGAACACCACGCCAAGAAGACGTTCCCCGACGGCGGCGGCTACGACAGCGCCGGCTGGCAGCACGCCGAGGACGTCGATCCCGCCTACATCGCGTTCGCCGAGACCGTCGGGCTCGATCTGCGCGGTGCGTGGCCGACCGAACTCGACACGCTGCGCGAGCAGCTCGACCAGTACGACGTCGTCGTCGGCCTCGACCCGACGACGCGCGAGCATCTGCCGAAGCTGCCGTTCCACACGACTGCGATCGTCTGGGGTCTCGACCCCGATCTTCGCCCCGAGGCCGTCTACCGCGAGCTCACCCCCCGCATCCGCGACCTCATGGAGCGGTTGTACGGCGAGCAGCCCAGCTGACCCATGACCGCGCCGCGCATGCAACCGAAGCCAGAACTGCCCGTGCCCCGTCCGACGCTCGTGCCGGGCGATCGGGCCGCGGGCGCCGCAACCGACTGGGCGGCGGCACTCGACCGCCGCGACCGCGCCTGGAAGTTCGATCTGCTGGCGCGCGCGATCGTGCTGGTCGGCGGCGTCTCGGCGATCCTGTTCATCGCCGCGATCTTCGTGTTCATCGGCAGCCAGGGCTTCGACTTCCTGGTGCACCGGCTGTCACTGTCCGAGCTGCTGTTCGGCCACCGCTGGGAGCCGACGATCGAGCCGCCCGAGTACGGGGCGTTGCCGCTGATCGCCGGCACCGCGTGGATCACCGTGGTCGCGATGCTGGTCGCGGTGCCGCTGTCGTTCGGCGCCGCGATCTACATCGGCGAGTTCGCGCGCGGCAAGCAGCGCGAGTGGCTCAAGATCGGCATCGAGCTGCTCGCCGCGATCCCGTCGGTGGTCTGGGGCGTCATCGGCCTGCACGTGATGAAGGGCGTCATCCAGGACGTCTTCGGCGTGCAGGTCGGCCTCAACGTGCTCAACGCCGGCATCATCCTCGGGCTGATGGCGGCGCCGATCATCGCGACGATCGCCGAGGACGCGCTCAAGGCCGTGCCGGAGAGCTACCGCGAGGCGGCCGAGTCGCTCGGCGCGACCCGCTGGCAGGTGATCTGGCGGGTGGTGCTGCCGCACGCGCGGCCCGGTCTGTCGGCCGCGGTGCTGCTCGGCGTCGGCCGCGCGTTCGGCGAGACCATCGCGGTGCTGATGGCGAGCGGTCACCGGCTGATGATCCCCGAGAGCGTCTTCGACTCGGCCGCGACGCTGACCGCGACGATCGCCGCCGAACTCGGCGAGGCCGCGGTCGGCAGCGATCACTACCAGGTGCTGTTCGTGCTCGGCCTGGTGCTGTTCCTGATCACGTTCTTCATCAACCTGCTGGCGGACCGGATCGTGCGCGGCCGCAGGAGTGCGGCGTGAGCTCGCTGACGACGTTCTCCGCGACCCCGCACGAGCAGAAGGCGCTCGGCACGCAGCGCCTGCTGAAGCTCGGCTTCCTCGCGATCACGCTGCTGCTGCTGATCCCGGCCGTGCTGATCCTCGGCGTGCTGGTGTTCGAGGGGGCGCAGGGTCTGACCTGGGAGTTCCTGACCACCAAGCCGCGCGACAACGGCGCCGCCGGCGGCATCGCGACCGCGCTGGTCGGCACCGTCTGGCTGACCGCGTTCGCGCTGCTGTTCGCGCTGCCGCTCGGCGTCGCCGCGGCGATCTACCTCAGCGAGTACGCGCGCGACAACTGGCTGACCCGCACGATCAACGTCGCGATCGTCAACCTCGCCGGCGTGCCGTCGATCGTGCACGCGCTGTTCGGCGTCGGTGCGTTCGTCTACTTCGCCGGCTTCGGCAAGTCGATCCTCGCCGCCAGCGCGACGCTCGCGGTCATGACGCTGCCGGTCGTGATCGTCTCGACCCGCGAGTCGCTGCAGGCGGTGCCGCATTCGTTCCGCGACGCCTGCTGGAACATGGGCGCGACGCGCTGGCAGACGATCTGGCGCATCGTGCTGCCGAACTCGGGCAGCGGCATCCTGACCGGCCTGATCCTCGTCGTCTGTCGCGCGGTCGGCGAGACCGCGCCGATCATGTTCACCGGCGCGGTGTTCTTCCGGCAGATGTTCCCGAGCACCGCCTTCGACAAGACGATGGCGCTGTCGCTGCACCTGTTCAACGTCTCGACCCAGGTGACCAACGTGCCGCGGCACGTGCCGTTCACGGTCGCGCTGCTGCTGATCCTGGTCGTGCTGTCGATGAACGCGGTCGCGATCTACTTCCGGATGCGGCTGCGCGGGAGGAAGAAGTGGTGAGCGCGCCGGCGCCGGAACTCGCGGCCGAGACGTTGCTCGAGGTGCGCGGCCTGACGATCCGCTACGGCGACAAGGTCGCGCTGCAGGGTGTCGACCTCGAGGTTCGCCGCAACGAGATCTTCGGCATCATCGGTCCCGCCAACGCCGGCAAGTCGTCGTTCCTGCGGTCGCTGAACCGCATGGACGAGTTCGTGCACGGCATGCGCGTCGAGGGCTCGATCACGTTCGCGGGTCGCGACATCGGCGCGGTGCGCAACCTCTACGCGCTGCGCCGCATGATCGGCGTCGTGTTCCCGCTGCCGGTCGGTCTGCCGCTGACGATCTACGACAACGTCGCGCTCGCCCCGCGGCTCGCCGGCGAGCGCCGTCGCGCCGTGCTCGACGAGGTCGTCGAGCGCTGCCTGCGGCGCGCGGCGCTGTGGGACGAGGTCAAGGATCGACTGAAGAGCCTGGGTTCACTGCTCAGCGGCGGTCAGCAGCAACGCCTGACGATCGCGCGCGCGCTGTCGCAGGACCCGCAGCTGCTGCTGCTCGACGAGTTCTCGATCGCCGTCGACCCGGTGACGACGATGCGCATCGAGGAGGTGCTCAAGGATCTCAAGAGCGAGATGACGATCATCCTGGTGACCAACCTCGTGCAGCAGGCGCGCCGCCTTGCCGATCGCACCGCGTTCTTCCTCGGTGGCGCCTGTGTCGAGACCGGTGAGACCGAGCGGCTGTTCCGCAGCGCCGAGGACTCGCGCACCGTCGACTACCTGGAGGGTCGTTTTGGTTGATCTCCCGCGCACCGCCCGCGAACTCGCCGCGCTCGCGCCACAGGACCCGGTCGCCGATGCCGCCGAGTCGGCGGCGCCGGCGATCGAAGTCGCCGGCATGAACCTCTGGTACGGCAGCTTCCAGGCGCTCTACGACGTCGATCTCACCGTCAAGGCCGGCATCGTCACGGCGCTGATCGGGCCTTCGGGCTGCGGCAAGTCGACGCTGTTGCGCAGCGTCAACCGCATCAACGAGCGGCTCGGCTACGTCTCCACGACCGGCACGATCCGGGTGCTCGGCACCGACATCTACGGCGAGGACGCGTCGCAGATCCAGGTCCGCCGCCGCATCGGCATGGTCTTTCAGCGGCCCAACCCGCTGCCGCTGTCGATCCGTGACAACGTGTTGTTCGGACACCGGCTGCACCGCGAGCGCAGGTCTTCGCGTTCGGATGACGATGCCGCGGTCGAGACCGCGCTGAAGCAGGTGCTGCTCTGGGACCGCGTCAAGGACCGCCTCGGCAAGAAGGCCACCGGTCTCTCGCTCGAGGAACAGCAGAAGCTGTGCATCGCGCGCCTGCTGCCGACCAAGCCGTCGGTCCTGTTGATGGACGAACCGTGTTCGGCGCTCGACCCGGCGGCGACCGCCGCCGTCGAGGAGCTGATCTGGGAGCTGCGCGGCAGGTACTCGATCCTCATCGTCACGCACAACATGGCGCAGGCGCGCCGCGCCAGCGACGAGTGCGTCTTCATGCTGATGGGGCGCGTCGTCGAGCACGCGGCGACCGAGGACATGTTCGTGCTGCCGCAGCACCAGGAGACCTCGGACTACATCGAGGGTCGCTTCGGCTGACGGTCGCCCGGGCCGACGGTTCCCCGGCCGATCGGCGCCGTCAGGTCATCCGCCAGGAATTGAGGAATCCGAGCACGCGCCGCTGCAGCCACGAGCCGAACAGCTCGACGCGCGCGCCGAACCGGACGCGTGCGGTCAGGCCCGCACCCTGCGAAGCCAGCGGGGCGGTCTCGACCTCGAGCAGCACGTGCAGGTACGGCTGGTCGGCGATCGCCATCGCGCTGTGCTCGCCGAGCGGCTTGGCGTAGACCTCGCCGCCCGCGAGCATGGTCAGCGGCAGCGGGATCTCCTCGCGCGAAGCCGCGGCGCGGATCTCGCGGACCTCGGCGTGCACCGGCATGCCCGGATTGCAGGCGAAGCGGACCTCGGCCGGCGACCCGATCTCGAGCTGGGTGCGCGAGACGTCCTCGTCGGTCAGCACGACGCGCAGGTAGCGGTGTCCGGTCTGGATCTGGAACAGCTCCTCGCCCTGCTGCAGGAAGCGGCCCTGCCACGCGAGCTCCTCGGCGCTGGTCACGGTCCCGGCCACCGGCGCGCGCAGCACCATCGCCTGCAGGCGCTGCTCGAGCTCCTCGACACCGGCCTCGAGGTAGGTGATTCGCGAACGGTGCATCGCCGCCTGCGTCGAGTCCTCGAGCTCGATGGCGTCGAGGCTCTCGCGTTCGGCGAGCAGCTCGCCCCGCATCTCCTCGCAGCGGGCCTCGAGGTCGGGATTGCCGAGCTCGCAGAGCAGGTCGTTCTCGCCGACGAGCGCGCCGTTGCGCACGCCGAACTCCCTGACGAAGCCGGCGGTCGGTGCCCGCACCGATTCGCGGGTGTGCGGGTCGAGGATGCCGGGGGCGGTGACGTGCCACGAGATCGGCAGGATGCCGACGCAGATCGGCAGGATCGTGGCGAGCCCGATCGCGACCAGACGGCTGCGGGTGCGCAGGCCGGGTTCGTCGTTCTTCCAGAGCCGTCGCAGCAGCCGCCACGCCGGCATCAGCGCGAGCGCGTAGAGGAACACCGCACCGAGGAACAAGCCGGCGCCCGGCCACTGCAGCATCACGAGCGTGGTGATGCCGAATGCGAGGAACACGCGGTAGACGAACGTCGCCGGCCCGTAGGTCGCGTAGAGCAGGCGTTCGGAGGGCGCGTAGCTGTCGCGTGGACGAGGGCTGCCGAGCGCCAGATGGGCGACCCACGAGTTCAGGTACGCCGCTGCGCGCTGTTGCAGGTTGAAGACGCCGACGACGTCCGAGAACAGGTAGTAGCCGTCGTACTTCATCAACGGATTGATGTTGAAGAGCACGGTGACCACGCTCGCGAGCGCGACGACGTTGAACGCGAGATCGTGTGCGAAGCCGGGCGGCGTGCCGAGCCAGACCAGCGCCGCGAACGCGGCGACGATCGACTCGACGTACATGCCACCGAGCGCGACGACGGCGCGCTGCCGCCGGCTCATCAGACGCCACGATGCGCTGGCGTCGACGTAGGCGCACGGTGTCATCATGATCAGCACGATGCCCATCTCGGGCACCGCTGCGCCGAACCGTCGACAGGCGAAGGCGTGGCCGAACTCGTGGATCGCCTTCAGGACCACGAGTGCGCCCCACAGCAGCGGCAGGTTCGCGATCGAGAGCATCGTCGCGCTGTGCGCGAACAGCTCGTCGAACCGCCCGACACACTTCCACGTCACCAGCGCGATCAGGCCGGCCCAGAGCAGCAGTCCCTTGAGCGAGAACAGCCAGCCGACGAACGGCAGCGCGCGACGGAGGAAACCGTCGGGGTTGCCGAGCGGGATCCGGTAGCTCATGAAGACCTGGTACCACGGCGGACGCTTGCCGGCCTGCCTGCGCACGTGGCGCTCGTAGAGCAGGTCGCCGTTGGCGATCGGCAGGTGCAGCAGGCCGGTGCTGTGGAGCCAGAGCACGAAGCGGTAGAAGCCCTCGCGATCGTGTTCGTTGTCGTCGAGCTGGCCGCGCTGCACGAGCAGGTCGAAGGTGTCGGTCAGCGAGCGCTGGCGCACGATCGCCGTCAGCACCTGGTAGTCGGCGACGCCGAACGCGTGGTTCTGGAACGTGACCGGATCGTGCGCGATGTAGCGCGGCCCGCTGCGCGTGTCCTGGCGCGTGAAGTGGATGTCCCGGCGAAGCCCGACCCTGAGCGGGCCGAGCACGCGTTCGTTGCGGCTGATCTCGGTCATCCCGTCATCGCTGTTCGATCAGAGCCAGAAGTTGAGGCGCAGCCAGTCGGTGACGCGGTGGGTGAGCACCCACCACGACGACCGCGGGCCGGCGTCGACGTGGGCGGTGCCCTCCATGCCGGGCGGCAGCTCATCGAGGTCGATCGGCACGGTGCCCTCGCCGAGGAAGACGTTGTGCCCCTCGATCACCGTGCTCGCGGGCGCGATGTGCAGGTCGTGGATCTCGTAGACCGTGTTGGGTCGCGCCCGCGGGGCGAAGCGGGCGCCGGCGGCCTCGTGCGCGGCCAGCACGAGCTGCTCCGGGATGCGCAGCGAGATCGACGCGCGGTCGTAGCGCGCGAGCTCGAACAGTCGATCGCCCATCTTCAGTCGACTGCCGAGGTTCTCCCGCAGGTCGCCCTCGAGGATCAGACCGTCCTGCGGCGCGCGGATCTGGGCCTGGCCGATCAGCGCGTCGACGATCGCGAGCTGGGCGAGCAGGCTGCGCTTGCGCGCCTCGTGCGTCCGGCGCTGGCCGGAGTCGCGGTCGGCCACGGCCTGGTCGATCAGCGCGTCGAGCGATTCGATCTCGGCGGCGAGCTCGGCGCGCTTGAGGAACTCGTCGTTGGCATCGAGCGACGCCAGCAGCTGACCGGCGCGCACGCGGTCGCCGGGGTGGACGAACAACTCGGTCAGCACGCCGGTACGCGGGCACGAGATCGTGCGCCGTTCGGTCGCCTTGACGACGCACGGCACCGTGAACGTATGGTCGAGCGTGCCGAAGGCCAGCCACAGCCCGAGGCCGAGCAGCGCGGCGAGCGCGATCAGGCCGCGGCGGCGGCCGGCGCCGAACGCGTTGCGGGCGCCGGCGCGCAGCGAATCGCGGACGTGGGCGACGACGCTGCGTGAGGCTGCGCGTGTCAGCGGCACGAGCGCGGCGTAGCCCGCGATCTCCTCGGCGATCAGCTGGACCTGGTCGACCGTGAGCTTGGTGCCGGCACCCTGGCTCATCGACACCACCGCGACGACCTCGTTCATGCAGATCAGCGGCAGCGAGGCGACCGGGTTGCCGCTGGTCTCGGCGCTCCATTGCGCGTGCAGGCGACAGTCGTCGGTCGACTGGCCGTCGTCGAGTCCGAGGTAGACGATCGGCTCGCCGCGATCGAGGCACTCCTCCATCGCCGTGCGCAGCACGGTGATGCCCGGGTTCGAGGCCCTGAGGTCTTCGACGCCGCTGACCGCCGCGATCTCGACATGGTGGTCGTCGACGAAGCCGATCGCCGTGAGATCGAAGCCGTAGCGTGCCTCGAGGTCGCTGATCAGCGCGTAGGCCAGTCGGACCGGATGGCTCGCCGCGGCGTGCGGCTCGATCGAACGGCGCTCGGCCAGTCGCTGGCCCTCCGAGTGGCTGCCGCCGATCAACAGCGACAGGAACCCGAGCACGCCCTCGAGCTGCGCCAGCACCTGCAGCGCGCGGCTCTTGTCGCAGTCGCGGATCACCAGCGCGGCGCCGCCCGACGGCTCGATGTCCTGGTCGTACATGATCGCGGTGATCAGCACGGACTTGCCGTCGCCGCCCGGAACACGCGTGCAGGTCGCTTCTTCGGCCGAGATCGCCTCCCAGAGCGTCGAGTTGACGAACTCGCGCGTGGCGTTGTCGACGTCGTGTCCGGCGGGCTGCCACTCCTCGGACAACAGGTGCACGCCGAGCCGGGCGTGGACGACCGCGTAGGCCGCCCCGAGCCGGTCGCCGATGCGCTGCAACACCTCGAGCAGTGCACGATTCGTCGGCCGACTCGCGAACAGTGCGCGCAGGTCGCACTGGAGCGCGGTCAGACTCATCGCCTTCTGCTGCGTCGCAGTCCGCGTGCCTCCGTTGTCGTCCGAAGCGGTCAAGGCGTTGTGGCGCGTTTGGCGAGCGGTTACTTCGCGAGGTGGGAGGGCAGCGCGATCTCGCGCACGAACTTGAGGCGCACCTCGAACTGCGAGTCGCCGAGCATGGTGCAGCGGTCGCAGATCGCGAGCTCGGGGGCGAGGTCGAGCTGGTCGCGGTCGAACGTGACGTGGCAGACGTCGCCGACCATCACCGGCAGCGGCGTGACGGCGGTGACGACCTGGCTGCGCAGCTCGGTGGTGTCGCCCGAGTTCGGCGGGCCGACCCGTTCAGACGCGTTGCCGGGCCGCACCTCGACGCGGACCCGACGGCGCACGGTCGCCATGTCGCGGGCCGCGGTCACGTCGGCGGCGCAGCGGATCTCGAGATCGTCGAGCAGGTCGTCGACCTGTTCATCGGCGAGCCGGTGGCTGTCGAAGTCGGGATGCATCGGATTTCCTCACTTGCCGGGTTTCGGCGGTCGAGCCCCTTCACCGCTCGGCGGCGCCAGGCGGATCAGCACCTTCTGGCCCGAGCGCCAACCGGCGTCCGCGTTCGACACCGCGGCGCGGATCATCGCGGTGTGGCTCGCGGCGTTGCCCTTCATCGAGCGCAGCACGACCTCGCCGATGCGGGCGTCGTCCGGGCTCTGCGACGGTTCGATCACGACCCTGGTGCCGATGTTGAAGTCCTTGAGGTTGCGGATCGGGCAGTCGAACTCGACCCAGAGCGGGTCGAAGCTCATCACTTCGAGCACCGGCACGAAGCGCTCGACGCTCTCTCCCTCGCTTTTCATCCGGAGCGTCACGACGCCGTCGAACGGGCTGCTGACCGAGCGCTGGTTGAGCTTCTCGATCGCCTGCTTGAGCTCGTTCTCGGCCTGCGCCTGCTCGATCTCGGCCTGCTGCAGCCGGAGCTGCGCGATCAGCAGCTCGTGCTCCTGCTCCTGCAGGTCGGCGTCGCTGGCGATTTCCTGGGCCCGCAGGTCGCGCAGCCGTTCGGTCTGGCGCTGCTCGTAGGCGAGGTTGGCCTCGGCGCGGGTCTTGATCAGGTTCGACTCGGCGATGGGCCGCAGGCGCTCGACCTCGAGCTCTTGCAGCGTCGAGTTCAGGCGGAACAGCACCTGATCCTTGGCGACGTGGTCGCCCTCGCGGAACGGCAGCGACACCAGCTTGCCGGCCTGCTCCGGCGCGACGGCCGCGGCGCGGCTCGGCACCGTGACGCCGATCAGCGGTTGCTCGACCGGCGTCGTCGCGGTCGCGGCCGGCGGCGTCGCGTTGCCTCCGGCCCAGGCGACGGCGGACAGGATTCCGGCGATTCCCAGGACTCTCGAGCTCATGATCGTTCGGTGCAGCCGCAACCCGTTGCGGCTCGGTGTCTTCCCGAACGTTCATCGGTCGCCGGGCGGCCGCGGGCTGAGGCCATCGGCCCCCTCGCCCGGCCGCCCGTTGGCACCGCTGGTTCGCCGCGCGCAATCGGCGGCGGCGGCGCGTCAGCGGCGACCCGGTCGAACCGGCAGCGAGCTCGAGAACGCGACCAGCGAGGCCCAGACCTTGCCGACGCCGCGCTGCTCGACGAACGAGTCGGCGTCGTCGAGCTGTTGCAGGCGTTCGAATCGCGGTTGCTGGCCGACCGGCGCGCGCGTCGCGGCATCGACCGGCTTCACCTCGACGGTGATCTCCTGCACCAGGGTCTCGCCGTTGATCATCACCTCGACCTGGAAGACGAGTTCCTCGCGCGCGAAGGTCTCGGGCACCTCGATGCGCAGCGCCGGCGCGCTCGGGTTCGCGACGCGGACCTCGGTGCCGGAGAGCTGGGTCCAGCTGTACTGGACGCCTTCGGCCGGCAGCGCGGCGAGCATCGGCGCGACCTCGACCTCGGAACCGGCCGCCGCGATGACCGGCGGGTGCTCGCCGACCCGCGGCACGCCGTCGCCGGTGGCGTCGAGGTCGTTGGACTCGTCGCCCGGTTCCTTCGCTTCGTCGCCGTCGCTCGCCGGCTCGCGCGACTCGCCGTCTGCGTCGGCATCGGTCGCGGTCGGCGCGCCGGTCGTGAGCCCGTCGTCGCTATCGCTCGCGCCGGCGGCGCCCGGGTCGGTCGCCGTTGCCAACGCAGTGGCCACCGTCGTCGCCGTGCCGGACGGCACCGCGTTCTCCGAACCGTTCGTGCCGCTGCCGAGCGCGGTCGCCGTGGACGGGTCGATCGACGGCAGGTTCGGCTCGACCGTGCCCGCCGGGTCGACTTCGGTGACGCTGTTGCCGTTGCCGTTGCCGGCGCCGGCCGCCGGCTCGACCGTGACCGTGACGGTCCGCATCGTGGTCGCGGTGCCGTCGCTGACCTCGACCTGGAAGACCAGCTGGGTCGAGCTGCCGACGGTCGGGGCCGCGAACGACGCCGTGGCCTGGTTGCTGCCGCCGAGCGCCACCATCGGGCCGCCGATCTGCGACCAGCGGTAGGTCAGCGCGTCGCCGTCGCGATCCTGTGCCGCGGCGCCGAGCTGGACGTTCTCGCCGCTGGTGACGTTGCCGCTGCCGCCAGCGATCAGGCGCGGCGGGGTGTTCTCGATCTGCAGCGCGACGGTGTCGTGCACCGTCGTGTTGCCGTCGGAGACCGCGACCGCGAACACGATCGCTTCGCCGACGTGGCCGGGTGGCGTCGTGAACGACGGCGTCGCGCTGTCGGCGCCGGTCAGCGTCACGTGCGGGCCCGAGACCTGCACCCAGTGGTAGGTCAGCGCGCGGTTCTCGGGGTCCTGCGCGTTGGCGGTCAGCGTCACCGTATCGAGCGAGTGCACGATGCGGTCTGGGCCGGCGTCGACGGTCGGGGCATCGTCGTCGGCGTTCACCAGCACGTTGACGGTGTCGATGCTGGTGTGGGTGCCGTCGCTCACCGTCAGCTGGAACCGCACGGCGGTGTTGCTGATGCCCTCCGGCGCGGCGAACGTCGGCCGCGCCGCGTGCGGATCGCTGAGGATCACCGCCGGGCCGCCGACCTGGACCCAGCTGTAGGTCAGCGGCTGGTTCTCGGGGTCGGTCGAGCCGGTTGCGTTCAGCGTCACGACCTCGCCCTCGTTGGCGACCAGGTTGCCGCCGGCGTTGGCGGTCGGCGCGTCGTTGGTCGCGTGGATCGTGACGTCGACGGTGTCGATCGCGGTCTTGCTGCCGTCGCTGACGGTGAGCTCGAAGCGGATCGTCGAGTTGGTGAGGCCCTCGGGCGCGGTGAACGTCGGCGAGGCGGCGTGCGGGTCGCTGAGGATCACCGCCGGGCCGCTGACCTGGACCCAGGTGTAGGTCAGGGTCTGGCCCTCGGGGTCGTAGCTCGCGGTCGCGTTGAGCGTCACGACGTCGCCCTCGTCGGCGAGCAGGTCGACGCCGGCGTTCGCGATTGGCAGCAGGTTGGCGGGATCGATCGTGATCTGGACCGTGTCGACCGAAGTGTGACGGCCATCCGAGACCGTGACCTCGAACTCGACGACACCCGTCCCCGACGGGACGAACGTCGGCCGCATCGCGTTCGGGTCGTCGAGCGTCACTGCCGGGCCGCTGGTCTGGACCCAGGTGTAGGTCAGCGCCGTGTTCTCCGGGTCGGTGCTGGCGCCGGCGTCGAGCGTGACGACGTCGCCGACCTCGACCGTGATGTCGAGCCCGGCGTCGGCGCTCGGCGCCCAGTCGATCGAGTCGGTGGCGCCGACCCAGGTGAACGCGCGGCCGACCGGGTCGAACGAGCGCAGGTTGCCGTTGATCGTCAGCTGGACCTGGCCGTTCGGCTCGTGCACCGTCAGCGAGCCGGCGTCGTTGAACCCGTTGACGTCGATCGCGTCGACGTCGCCGTGGATCACGACCGCGGCGTGGACGTTCTCGGCGGCGAACATGCCGACCGAGCCGCCGATGTCGAGCGAGCCGTTGAGGTTCTTGAGACCGATGCTGCCGACGTCGCCGCTGATGCCGAGGTGGAAGTTGAGGTTCTGCGACAGATCGAAGGAGCCGACGTTCGCCTGGATCGCGACGTCGTGCGTCAGGTTCATGCCTGTGACGCTGCCGATCGTGCCGCTGCCGGCGCCGACTACGATCGAGTCGGGCGCGAAGTTGCCGAGGTCGATCGTGCCGACGTCGACCGAGCTCACCACCGCGCCGATGCTGTGGTCGAGGTGGATCGAGCCGACGTGCAGCCCGCCGGTGCCGAGATCGTCGATGCACAGCGTCGACGCCGAGTTGCCGCCGGCGGTGCCGAGCACGGCGATCGTGTCGGTGTCGACGTCGTAGGACCAGCTCGCCGAGCCCGCGCCGGTGAACGACATCTCGAACGCGTGGCCGCCGTCGACGAACAGCTGCGTGCCGCTGAACGAGTCCGAGGCCCAGTCCGACGCCAGCACGGTAGCGGCGGTGTCGCCGAACGTGATGTTCTCGACCTCGGCGTACTCGATCGCGAACGAGTGGCCGCTGCCGAGGTCGATCGTGATCCGGCCGTCGCTGAAGGTCGCGTTCGCCGACGCGAAGCCGGACAGGTCGAGCACGTCGGTGCCGGTGCCACCGACGACGGTGTAGACGTCGCCGTCGGCAGCCGACGCGAACGAGAACGTGTCGTCGAACGCCGAGCCGATCGCAGCTTCGATGCCGGTCAACGTGTCGTTGCCGTCGCCGCCCGACGCCGT
Organism: Planctomycetota bacterium; assembly: GCA_020425925.1. Classification (GTDB taxonomy): domain Bacteria; phylum Planctomycetota; class UBA1135; order UBA1135; family UBA2386; genus JAGQRA01. Next base: position 15,181 of record JAGQRB010000280.1, on the reverse strand, counting down.
GCCCTGCGTCAGGTCGACGACCACGCCGGCGCTCGCCAGCGAGTAGTCGGCGGTGTCGGTGCCGGTGCCGCCGATCAACGTGTCGTTGCCGCCGTGGCCGCGCAGGATGTCGTTGCCGCCACCGCCGTCGATGACGTCGTCGCCGCTGGTGCCCGACAGCAGGTTGTCGCCGAGGTCGCCGACCAGCCCGGGCGTGACCGGCGGCAGCGCACCGAGCAGGTCGGTGAGCCAGCTGGCCGACAGCAGGATGCGGGGCTCGACGGTTTCGCCGCGGAAGCTCGCCCTCCGGGGGCGGCCGGATTTCTTGTCGCGTGCGCTCATGCCTTCACCTTCCCGATCCGGAGCGACCCCGAGCTCGAGAACGCGACCAGCGAAGCCCAGAGCTTGCCGATGCCGCGCTGCGCCTCGAAGCCGCCGTGGTCGTTGCCGAAGTCGAGCCGGCCGCCGCGCTCGACGTGCACCGGGCCGGCCTTGGTCTGGCCGTCGACCGGCTGGATCTGCACGGTGACCTCCTCGATCCTGACCTCGCCGTCGATCATCATCTCGACCTGGAAGACGAGCTCCTCGGCGGTGAACGTCTCCGGCAGCTCGATGCGCAGCTCCGGGCCGCTGCCCTGCTGCATCCTCACCTCGGTGCCCGAGAGCTGCTTCCAGACGTACTGCACGTCTTCGAGGCCCTGGCTCGGCAACGCCAGCAGCGGCGTGACCTCGACCTCGCTGCCCGCTGCCGCGACCATCGCGTGGGCTTCGCCATTCGACTCGCCCGCGTCGTCGCCCTGGCGGTCCTTGCTCGACTCGTCGGAATCGGCATCGCCGTCTGCGTCGCTGGCCGAATCGCTGCCGGCGGGTTCGTCGTCCGGCAGCTCGGCCTGCCGGCCGGTGCCGGTGTCGCCCTGCGTCTCGCCGGTCGAGGACTCGTCGGACTCGCTGGCGAACGGGTCGGTCAGCAGCTCGCTGCCGGATTCGCTGTCGGCGTTCGGGTCGGCCTCGCTGCCGCTGCCGGCGGCGCTGCTCTCCTGCCCGCTGCCGGTGCCTTCCTCGGTGGTGCTGCCCGAGGTCTCGCCCGAGGTCGTACCGCCGGTGGTCGCGTTCGCACTGCCGCGGTTGGGGGTGCCGCTGCCGCTCGTGCCCGGATCGTCGGCGCCGACCGTGCCCGGGTCCGAATCGGGTTCGATCGTGATCGTGACGAGCTGGCTGGTCACGGCGTCGCCGTCGTTGACCTCGACGCGGAAGATCAGCTGGGTGGTGGTGGTGACCTTCGGCGCCTGGAAGAACGTCTGGGCCTGATCGTCGGCGCCGAGCATCACCGACGGGCCGCCGACCTGGCTCCAGCGGTAGGTCAGGGCGTCGCCGTCGACGTCCGAGGCGCTGGCGCCGAGCACGACCGGGTCGCCCGCGGTCGCCGTCGCGCTGTTGCCGGCGGTCACGACCACCGGTGCGGTGTTCTCGATGTGCACGGCCACGGTGTCGATCGAGGTGTTGACGCCGTCCGAGGCTGCGACCGCGAACACCAGGGTCTCGCCGGTGCCGACCGGGCTGGTGAACGTCGGGTTCGCGGTGTCGGCGCCGGTCAGCGTGACCTTCGGGCCGGAGACCTGGGTCCAGATGTAGGTCAGGCCCTGGCCCTCGGGGTCGCTGGCGGTGGCGCCGAGTGCGACCACCTGCGTGGCGCCGACGCTGAGATCCGCGCCGGCGTCGACCGCCGGCCGGTCGTTGTCGGCTCCGACGAGGACCAGCACCGAATCGGTGCTGGTGTTGGTGCCGTCGCTGACGGTGAGCTCGAAGCGGATCGGCGTGTTCGTCAGCAACTCGGGCGCGGTGAAGCGCGGCCGGGCCGCGGTCGGATCGTCGAGCGTCACGGTCGGCCCGGAGATCTGCCGCCACGAGTAGGTCAGCGTCTGGTTCTCGGGGTCGGTGCTGCCGCGGCCGTCGAGCCGCACAGTGTCGCCCTCGTTGACGATCTGGTCGTTGCCGGCGTTCGCGGTCGGCGCGTCGTTGTCGGCGCGCATCAGGATCTGCACCACGTCGACGCTGCGGTTGACGCCGTCGGAGACCGTCAGCTCGAATCGCGCCGGCGAGTTCGTCAGGCCCTCGGGCACGACGAAGCCGGCGACCGCCTGGTCGGCGTTGACGATCGTGACCGTCGGGCCGGAGATCTGCCGCCACGAGTAGGTCAGCGAGCCGCCGTCGGGGTCGATGCTGCCGCGGCCGTCGAGCGTCACCAGGCCGCCCTCGCTCTGCTGCTGGTTCGGGCCGGCCTCGGCGATCGGCACGTCGTTGATGCCGGCCACCGTCACGTCGACGGTGTCGACGCTGACGTTGACGCCGTCGCTGACCTCGACCTGGAACTGCAGCGTCGTGCTGCCCGTGGTCTGCGGCGCGGTGAACGTCGACTGCGCCGCGCCGGTGTCGCTGAGCACCACCGCCGGGCCCGAGATCTGGGTCCAGGTGTAGGTCAGCGTGCGGCCCTCGGGGTCGTACGAGCTGCCGGCGTCGAGCGTGACGACGGTGTCCTCGCCGACCGCCTGGTCGATGCCCGCGTTGGCCAGCGGCACCAGGTTGTCGAACAGCGCGGTGACCGTGCTCGCGCCGAGCGATTCGCCGTAGACCCGCACGTCGTCGATCTCGCCGGTCCAGCCCTGGAACGCGAGGTTGCCGATGCCGCCGACCGCGGCGACCGGGTCGCTCGGCGTGCCGACCGTCGTGAGCGCCATGTCGACGCCGTCGATGTAGATGTGCGCGGTCGTGCCGTCCCAGGTGCCGGTGACGTGGTGCCATTCGCCGGCGCTCCAGGTGCCGGCCGCGGTTTCGACGTAGTTGCCGTAGCCGCCGACGTTGAGCATCACCTTGCTGCCGTCGGTGCGCAGCCAGATCTCGGCGCCCATGGTGGCGTAGATCGTCTGGTTGCCGCTGCCGGTGCCGTCGTCCTTGGCCCAGGCCGAAACCGAGAAGTTGCCGGCGGGCCCGGTGCCGGCGAAGCCGACGACGTCGCCGCCGTCGAAGTGCAGCACGTTGCCGCGCTCGGGGTCCACGACCCGCGTCGGGTCGGCGGCCTCGGCGCTGGTGAGCGCACCGAGCATGCCGTCGTTGCCGTTGCCGCTGACGTCGGTCACGGTCTGGCCGCTGCCCTCGAACGACCAGTTCGCCAGCAGGTTCGCCGGGTTGACCAGGACGAGCACGGTGTCGGTCGCGGTGGCCGTGCCGTCGCCGACCGTGACGGTGAACTCGAGCGTCGTCGGGTGCAGCACGTCGGGCGCCGAGAACGTCGGCTGCACCGCGTACGGATCGCTGAGCGTGACCGCCGGACCGCCGGTCTGTACCCACTTGTAGGTCAGCGCGTCGCTGTCGGCGTCGGAGCTGGCGCCGGCGTCGAGCGTGAGCAGGTCGCCGGTCGCGCCGATGAGGTCGAGCCCGGCGTCGGCGATCGGCACCGAGTTCGGCGCCGCGGCGGTGACCGACATCGTCGCGCCGTCGAGCGTCAGCTTCGCGTCGGCGCCGCCGGTGCGACCGAGCTGGGTGCCGCCGACGGAGAGATCGACCGCGCCCTGGACGTTGCCGGCGCTCACCGTCGCGCCTCTGTCGACCGTGCCGAAGCTCGCGTTGTCGAGGTCGCCGGCGACGGCGACGTCGCCGCGCACGTCGGTGATGGCGAGCGTGCCGACGTCGCCGCCGACCGTGAGCGTGCCGTTGAGCCTGGTCGCATTCAGCGTGCCGAGGTTGCCGTCGATCGTGACGTCGCCGTTGATCGTGGTCGCGTTCAGCGCGCCGAGGTCGCCGGTGAAGTGCAGCGTCTGGCCGCTCTTCAGCACGTTGAGGCTGGCGGCGCCGACGTCGCCGTCGACCGTGAAGTCGGCGTTGAGGTCCTGCGACAGCAGGATCGTGCCGACGTCGGCGTGGATCGTGGTGTCGCCCGACATGCTGCCGGCGCCGGCGAGGAAGTTGTCGAGCCGACCGGCACCGCCGTCGATCGTGATGGTGTGGATCGTCGCGTTGCCGGCACCGATCGAGACCGTGCCGATGTCGACGTTGGTCGTCAGCGAGCCGAGGTCGCGCGCGACCGTGACGTCGGTGATCGCGAGGTCCTGGCCGTTGAGGTCGGTGACGACGATATCGGTGCGGGCGCTCGTGCCGCTCTGGTCGGTGATGCTCAGCGAGTCGGTCGCTGCGTCGTAGCTCCAGTCGATCGTGCCGCTGCCGCCGACCTCGAGCTCGAAGGCCTGGGCGCCGTCGACCCAGATCGCGTGGCCGCTCCACCTGGTCTGGTCGACGTCGCCGGTCAGCAGGTGGGCGTCGATGTCGCCGAACGTGATGTGGTCGATGTCGGCGTACTCGATCTTGAACGAGCTGCCGGCGCCGAGGTCGACCGTGACCTCGCCGTCGCCGAACGTGATCGCCGACGAGCGGTAGCCGCTGAGGTCGATGACGTCGTCTCCGCCGTTGCCGAGTACGCTGAAGACGTCGCCGTCCTGCGCCGCGGTGAACGCGAAGGTGTCGTCGAACGCCGAGCCGGAGACCGCCTCGATGCCCGACAGCGTGTCGTTGCCGGCGCCGCCGGACGCGGTGCCGGCCGAGAGGTCGACCGTCACGCCGGCGGTCGCGGCGCTGTAGTCGGCGACGTCGTGCGTACCGGCGCCGCCGATCAGCGTGTCGTCGCCGCCGAGACCCTGCAGCACGTCGTCGCCGCCGCCGCCGTCGAGCGTGTCGGAACCGGCCGTGCCGACCAGGTAGTCGTCGCCGGCGCCGCCGGTGTCGCTGCCGAGCGGCGCGGTCAAGAGCCCCAGGGTGTCGGCGAGCCAGCTCGCCGACAGCAGGATGCGCGGCTCGACGGTCTCGCCGCCGAGCGTCGCCTTGGCGGCCTTTGCCACGATCCTCTCGTTCGTCATCGCGTCGTCGGTCATGTCTTGGATCAGATGCGGGTCTTGGCGGCCTTCTTCCGGAGCTGCGTCTCGAGTGCGGTCAGCAGCACCTTGGGTTTGATAGGTTTGGCGATGTGCTCGTCCATGCCGGCCTCGAGGCACTTCTCGCGATCGCCTTCCATCGCGTTGGCGGTCACCGCGAGCACCGGCAGCGGTGTGCGGCAGCCGCGGCCGAGGCGGCCGAGGGTCTCCATCTCGCGGATGACCCGGGTCGCCTCCCAGCCGTCGAGCACCGGCATCTGGCAGTCCATCAGCACGGCGTCGCAGCGGCCGTTCGCGAGGTAGTCGACCGCGAGCTGGCCGTTCTCGACGACCACGGTCTCGTAGCCGGCCTTCTCGACGATCGCCTTCGCGACCCGCTGGTTCATCGTGTTGTCGTCGACGATCAAGACCAGGCGCTTCCGCGTCATCGACGTCGTGTCGGTGCCGACCTCGTGCTTCTTCGCGATCATCTGGCCGACGATCGCGACGAGCTCCTGGGCCTTGAACGGCTTCGTCAGCACGTCGTCCATGCCGGCGGCGTGGCAGGCCTCGCGCTCCTCGCGGCTGCCGCCGGCGGTCAGCGCCAGGATCGGCAGCGGCACGGGGATCCCGCTCGCGAGGTTGTTGCTGGCCTGGAGCTCGCGCAGCCGTCGCGTCGCCTCGAAGCCGTCCATGCGCGGCATCTGGCAGTCCATCAGCACGGCGTCGCAGGCGTTGGCGAGCAGGTAGTCGATCACCTCCTGGCCGTCCTCGGCGGTCGCGACGTCGTAGCCGACGCGCTCGAGGAACGAACGCGCCACCCGCCGGTTGATCGGGTTGTCGTCGACGACCAGGATCTTGCCGGAGAAGCGGATCTCCTCGGGGCTGCTGTTGGCGGCGTCGCGCGCCAGTCGACCGAGCAGCCACTCACGGTAGCTGCCGAGCGCGGTGCCGCGCGGCAGGCGGTCGACGTTGGCCGGCAGGCCGCGACTCGCCGGGCTGCGCGCGATGCGCCACTCGAGCAGGCCGACCCGGTTGCCGGCCTCGCGCGAGTCGGCGATCGCCTGCACCAGCGCGCTCGGGTCGGAGCGATCGGTCGGATCGAGCACGATCCAGGCCTCGTCGTGCCGCGTCAGCTCGGCGACGAGCTGCTGGCCGTCGCCGCCGACCGTCGCGATCCGGCTCTCGGGCAGGCCGAGGGTCGCGAGCAGCTCGCGCACCCCGGTGGCGACCAGCGGCCGGTTGGTCGCGACGACGACCGGGCGTTCGACCGCTTCGGGCGGCAGGTCGAGCGGCTGCGTCGCCGCGGCGGTCTCGGGCGCGTCGGCCTCGATCGTGAACCAGAACGTCGAGCCGCTGCCGACCTCGCTCTCGACCCCGATGTCGCCGCCCATCAGCACGCAGAGCTCGCGGCAGATCGCGAGCCCGAGGCCGGTGCCGCCGAACTTGCGGGTGGTCGACGAGTCGCCCTGCTGGAACGCCTTGAACAGCGTGCCGATCGTCTCCTGCGGGATGCCGCAGCCGGTGTCCTCGATCTCGAAGCGCAGCCGCGGCGGGCGGCGCTCGCCGGCGTCGGCGGGTGCCGCCTCGTCGGTCGCCTCGACGATCGGGACGATCTTCAGCGCGACCTGTCCGTCGGTGGTGAACTTGACCGCGTTGTTGAGCAGGTTGACCAGGATCTGCCGCAGACGGGTCTGGTCGCCGAGGATCGTGCGCGGGACCGCCCGGTCGACGCTGGCGACCACGACGAGACCCTTCTGGGTCGCCGGCGCGACAATGATGTCCAGCGCGCTGTCGACCAGCTCGCGCAGGTCGAACGGCGCGCGTTCGATCTCGAGCTTCCTGGCCTGGATCTTCGAGAAGTCGAGGATGTCGTTGATGATCGCGAGCAGCGATTCGCCCGCGGTCTTGGCCGAGCGCACGTACTCCCGCTGCTCGTTGTCGAGCTCGGTCTCGAGCATCAGCTCGTTCATGTTGATGATGCCGTTGAGCGGCGTGCGCAGCTCGTGGGACATCGTCGCGAGGAAGTCGGCGCGGGTGCGGACGAACGTCGAGATGTTGCGGGCGAGGCGCTGGACCTCGTCGGGGCCGCTGAGCTCGACCTCGAACGAGTCGTTGTCGAGCTGGGCACGCTCGGCTGCGTCGCTGAGCTGCTCGATCGGTCGCACCATCGTCTGCACCGACCAGACCCAGGTCATGAAGACGACCACAAGGTAGACCGCGGCCGCGATCCACGACAGCGCCATCAGGAAGAGCTGCTTGCTGTTGAGCTCCTCGGTGTGGTAGCGCGCGCGGCGCTTCATCTGGTCTTCGATGCTGGTGACCAGGCCGGGCAGCGGCCGCGCGACCGTGTTCTGCTGCTCCCAGAGCGCGGCGAGGCGCTGCTCGCGGTTGTCGTCGGCGAGCGTCGCGCCGCGATCGGTGATGCCCTGGATCCGCGCGACGTCGACGACGATGCGGTCGAGGTGGGTCGAGTGCTCGACCGCGAGCGGCTCGTCGCGCAGGTTCTTGACCAGCAGCGCGAGCTTCTCCTGGTAGCGCAGCGCCGAGTTGACGTAGCTGGTCTCGCCCTCGTGCAGCACCTGGTCGGAGGCGTTGAGGAAGTCGCTGAGCTGGCCGCGGAACTCTTCGATCTGCTTGAGCGCGAGCGAGTTCGAACCGAGGCGGTGGGCCTGCTCGTCGAGGCTGCGGTAGCCGATCACGAGTGCGGAGCCGATCGCGAGGCCGGTGATCGTGCAGACCGCCACCAGCCGGCCGGTGTAGCCCTTGATGTTCATCGCCCGGGCCGCCTCCCGGCGAGCTGCGTGAGCTCGGCGGAGATCTCGCGCGCGACCGCCGCGAGCGGGTTGCCCGGCAGCGCCGGATCGACCAGCGGCCGCCCGCGCAGCGCGCTGCACATCAGCCGCAGCTGCTCGTCCGGCCAGGACGCCGCCGGCGTCACCCGCAGGATGCGGCCGGCGGGGTCGATGACCCAGCGCAGCTCGATCTCACGTTCCGCGCCGCCGGTGCCGCTGCCGCCGAGCGTGATCCGGGTGCGGGCGACGCGGCCGAGCGGGAAGCCGGCCTCGCCGCGGGCCTCGATCACGTGCAGCGCCAGCAGGTGCTGTTCGGTGCCGAGCCGGGGCTCCGGTCGGATGACGTGCCGTCGCCCGGGCGTCGCGAACGGCAGCTCGTCGTAGAGCATCGCGAGATCGGCGAGCTTGGAGACCTGATCGACCCAGACCAGGTCGACGACGAGTGTGGCCTTCATCGCCGAGCGCAGCACGGTGCGTGCCGGTCCGGCGTTCCGTGTGTCGGCCTCGCCGGCCGGAGCCGGGCTCTCGTGCAGCGCGTGCAGCGCGGCGTAGTCGCAGCCGATCAGCGTCTTGGCGAACGCCGAGCGCGGCAGCTCGCGGGTGTCGTCGCTGCGACTGTTCGCGAACGCGAAGCCGAGCACGCGGCACTCGAGCGACAGCGCCCAACCGATCTCGGCGATGCCCCACTCCATCTGCTCGGTGCGGACGTACATCAGCCCGACCGGTCGGTTGCCACGGAACGCGACGTGCAGCTTGTGCTCGCCGAGCTCCTGGAAGTGGATCTTGAACGGCAGCGTCTGCTCGATGCGCCGGCGGGTGTCGCGGTCGATGTCGCGGACGATGTTGCGGATGGTGTCCGCCTCGGGAAACGCGGAGAACACCATGTCCGTGACGGAGCGGGCGTCGGAAACGCCCTGCGCCGACGCCACGCCGGCCACCGCCATGGCCGCGAACGCGATCTCCCGTAGCTTTCGAATCGGAATTCCCCTGAGCCGTCGCGCCGAGCGCGGACAGCGTCCTGAGCTTTCGGGTGGCGGGATGGGGGACTGAAGGTGGAAAATCTCCAACGGATCAGGCGCCCTTGCTATCGCCCGTATCACAGTTGCGGTCGTTCGCGCAGCGGTGGCCCGGGTGAGCGGTCGCAATGCGTCGGAGCGGTTCTCGGATACGTGAGGGCGTTCGAGGGCCCGCAGCATTGCGAAGACCTGACGAGGTTTCCCCGACCTCATGGGAGCTTCAGCGCGTAGAAGGCGCAACTCGGAATGACCCACGCTCGACCCATCGTTGCCGTCCTCGGGCTCGCGCTCGCCGTCGGCTGTCTCCGTGCCCAGGATGTCGTGCTGCGGAATCCGACCGGTGTCGCGCGCAAGCAGTGGGTCGACGTGGCGGTTCCCGCGATCGACGCCGCATCGCTGCCGCGCCTCTGCCGATTCGAGCCGAACGGGTGGATCGCCTACCGCGGTCGCACCGTCGGCGAGCATTCGGTGATGTTCCACGTGCTCGCCGACATGCCGGCGCGGAGCTACTTCTCCGGTCGACTCGCGCCCGTCACCAACAACGCCGCGAGCCTGCCGCCGTGGGGGATGTCCGACTGGGTGAGCGACAACACGTTCGCGGTGCTGCCGCTGCCGGTCGTCGTCGACACGGACTTCGTCGAGCACCGCCTGCAGCAGCCGACGCTCGAGATCGTCGAGGACGTCTCGCCGGCCCGCCGCGTGTTCCACCTCGGCGGCCGCATCGGCACGAGCGCGTTCGTGTTCGACGCCTACCTCTACATCTACGCCGCCCAGGACTCGGTCGATGTCGAGTGCACGTTCACGTGCTCGGATCCACGACTCGACACGATGAGCTATTCGTTCGTCGGAGTCTGGCTCGAGAGCGGCGAGTACATGCGACTCGACTACCGCGAGCGCCTCGGCCTGTCCGAGCCCAAGATCAACTACGACCCCAACTCGAGCGGTCACGGCCGCTGGATGCAGCCGATCTCGGGGCCGGCGGCGATCGGTCGGGGCGAGGGCATCGCCGTGCGCGGCTCGATGCAGTGCTTCGTGTCGCCCGGTCGCCAGGCCACCCCGATGAGCTACTTCACCCACGGGATGGGGCTGAACTGGTCGATCGCGGATCGCGTCGACGGCCTGTTCGCGCGCCACGACAAGCCGACGGTCGGCATCTGGAAGCACTGGCAGGACAAGTGGCTGGCATTCGGCATGGTGCCCGAGGTGCCGGCGCCGTTCCGCTCCGACAACGGCCGGTCCGATGCGGATGCGACCTGGAATGGCTTCGTGAACCTGATGCAGCAGCCGTCCGACGTGTTCGCCCCCCGGCCGCGCGGTCTCAACAAGTACGCCGGCACCAGCGGCGCGCAGGAGGACTTCGGCGCCTGCAAGGGCGCCCAGGCCGTGACCGTGGGTGACCCGCGCTGGCTGATCGACGCCGGCTACTCGGTCGCCGCGGTCGCGATGCGCGGCTTCCACTACCGCGAGGTCGACGGCTCGCCGATGCGCTTCGGCTCGCACCAGGGGCTGCAGTGCTTCAGCCAGCGGCCGAACTGCAAGACCACCGCCGACACCCTCGGGCTGCCGTGTCCGCTGCCGTACGTGTGGTCGACGAACGGCTGGTCGACCTACGACGACCAGCACCGCTCGCAGAACAACTTCAACGCGCTGCTCGCGCTCACCGGCCGCTACGCGCTCGACGACCAGCTTCGCGACCTCGTCGAGGTCGACATGGCGATGGTGCCGAACTGGATGGACTCGCCGCGCGGCGAGGGCCGGCTGATGATGGCCTGGGCCAACATGCTGCTGCTCGACAGCGACCCGCAGCAGCGGCAGGCGCTGCGCCAGACGATGCTGAACCGCATCCAGACGGTGCAGAACAGCTGGCTCGGGCGGCAGTTCGCCGGCAACCCGGCGAAGCCGGTGCGCGTGCTGCAGACCGGTTCGGACGGTTCGTTCCTCGAACCCGGCACCCAGGATCGCGTGCGGGCGATCATCGTCTGGGAGCACAGCATCGCGACGATGGGGTTCTATGCCGCGTGGCGCACCACCGGCGACCAGCGCTTCCTGCAGATGGCGCGCGAGATCTCGCGCATGATCGTCAACCACTGCGTCTTCCGCGAGAACAACCACTGGGTCGCCGCCACCGCCGTGCGCTACCTCGAGGGCGACAGCGAAGGCGACGCGATGGCGGCGAACCGCTACTACACCGGCAGCCCCGACGTGCACGTCGGCATCAACTTCTGGCCGTGGATCCTGCCGGCGGTGCTGATCTGCCGCGAGGTCCACACCGGCCTCTACCCGGGCCTCGTGACCCGCTGCGACAACATCCTCCAGGACGTCGTGCCGAACGGCCCGAACAACTGGCTGGATGCGGAGTGGTGGGCGGTATTGCCGCGCTAGCGGCAAGCCGGAGGCTTGCCGCTACCGCGGCAATACCGGCAATACTGCACGCCGCAGGGCGGGGAACGCCGGGGGCGGATTGGCGGGTTGGGCCCCGCCGCGGCGTGCGGGACCTGGCCACGGGCCCTCGCGATTCTTCACGGTTCTCGTTGTGCGGCGTGTCGGGGGATGGATTGGGCGAGGTAGACGAGCGCCATTGCCTGGAATCCGGTCCCGGGCGTGGCTATGGTGCCACCGAAATCGCTGCTAGTGGGGGCTGCGTCCGGTCAGGCGCGGTCCACGCGAAGGAAACGGTCATGGTCACGTCGAGAAGCGTCGTTCCGGGAGGAGCCTCGGTGCTCTGCCTCCTGCTCGCGGCGGTCGCGGGCGGTTGTCACACCGCCGAGCCCGTCACGGTGTATCCCTCGTTCACGGTCGCCCCTGCGCTCGCGGCGCAGGCGCCGACCCAGATCGCGGTGCTGCCGGTCGAGGACGGCACCGACGATCGCGCCGCCGAGCGGCACCTGGTCTTCCTGCGGCAGGAGGTCATGCGGCAGCTGGTCGATCGGCTCTACACCCCGATCAGCTCGCAGGCGGTCGACACCGCGTTGCGCGGGACGGGCGGCGTCGGCGCGGCCGAGGCGGCCGGGTCGCGCAGCTCCGTGCTCGATCCGACGTGGTTGCGGCGGGTCGTCGGCAGGGCTGCCGAGGATGCGGCGCTGGCGCTGCGGATCGATCGCTGGGACGAGTCGAAGCTGCTGATCAACCGCCGGGTCTACTTCCAGTTCCAGGCCTCGCTGGTCGGCAAGGACGGCCAGCAGCTCTGGTACGGGACCCTGAGCGGCGAGGTCAAGGCCGGCGGCGCCGGCGCCGCGCCGCGCGACCGCGACTACATGGCGCGGAGCTGCGCCGAGATCGCGATCCGACAGCTGCTGCTGCGGCTGCCGAGTCCGCACTGAGGCGGGGTCGTTCGGCGAGCTGGTTGGTGCGGCGAGCTGGTCCGGTCCGCGACGCGCTGCTTCGGTTGCGTCCGGGTTCTGGCTGCGCCCCTCCCCTCTCGTCCGGTCATGCCGGATTCCTCGGCTCCGGTTGGCTGAGCGGGGTTGCGCTGGCGATGCCGCTCGCTATCCTCCCCGCCTTGAAAGTCTGACCCTACGCCCGACGGCAACGTGCCGACGGGCCGACCGCGCCGCCGGAGACCCTGTTCTGGCACGCTGGTTCTGACGATACCTATAGGAGTGCAGGGATGACCGTTGCCGGCGAAACCAAGACCCAGATCATCCAAGACAATCGGCGCCACGACAGAGACAGTGGTTCCGCCGACGTCCAGATCGCGTTGCTGACCGCTCAGATCCTAGAGCTGACCGGTCACATGCAGCGCCATCCGAAGGACTACCACAGCCGGCACGGTCTCCTGAAGAAGGTCAACCGCCGCAACAAGCTCTCCGCTTATCTGCGCCGCGTCGACCCGGCTCGCTACACCGAACTCGCTGCCAAGCTCGGCCTCCGCAAATAGGGCGGCCGTCCGAGGGCGGCGGGTCACCATCCCCGTCTCGGAGAACGTTACCCAAACTCGAAACCCGGCGATCGCGCCACCCCACGCGACAGTGCACCGTGCGCTGGCGCGACCATCATCGAGCGACCGGCGCAGGAGGCGTCAGAGTCGCTGACCAGAGGGCCGCCGCGCCCGCCTTGCCGCAGCCGATTCGCTGCGGCCCGCGCGCGTGTCCGCCCGGCCGACGTTTCGGCTCTGCTCGGGCCCCAGGTAGGGGCGGCAGCGCCAGCGCGGCTCGCAGCTAAGAAGAAAGAAGACAATGGCTACGAAGAAGAAGGCCGCATCCTCAACTGCAACCACGCGCTCCCCGCGCAAGGCCGGCGCCAAGAAGGCGCCCGCCAAGGCCGCCAAGGCCGCGAAGGCCGGTGGCAAGAAGGCCGCCAAGAAGTCGGCGAAGCCGTCGGCGAGCTCGTCGACGAGTTCCCCGGACCCCCGCTATCCCAACATGGTCGTCGTCGAGCGCGAGATCGGCGGCCGCACGCTGCGGCTCGAGACCGGGCGCATGGCGAAGCTCAGCGACGGCGCCTGCGTCGCGCGCTACGGCGACACGATGGTGCTCGCCGCGGTCAACAGCAGCAAGGCACCGGACGGGATCGACTTCTTCCCGCTGACGGTCGACTACCGCGAGAAGACCGCGGCCGCGGGCATGATCCCGGGCGGCTTCTTCAAGCGTGAGGGCCGGCCGACGACGAAGGAGATCCTCGCCTGCCGCATCATCGATCGGTCGATCCGGCCGATGTTTCCCGACGGCTTCCGTCGCGATGTCCAGGTGCTGTCGCAGGTGATCGCGTCCGATCGCGAGAACGACGGCGACATCCTCGCCGCGGTCGCGTCGTTCGCGGCGCTGGCGCTGAGCTCGCTGCCGCACGGTCGCACGCTCGGCATGGTCCGCATCGGCATGGTCGGCGGCGAGCTCGTCGTCAACCCGACGTGGACGCAGCTGCAGGGCGACGACAACCGGCTCAACCTGACCGTCGCGGGCCACGAGGACGCGATCGCGATGGTCGAGGCCGGCGCCAAGGAGGTCTCCGAGGACACCATCCTCGAGGCGCTCGAACTGGCGCACGACACGATCCGCGAGATCGTCGAGATGATCGAGGAGCTCGTCGCCAAGGCCGGTAAGCCGAAGATGGACTTCGAGCCGCCGAAGGTCGACGAGACGCTGCAGAAGGCGATCGAGAAGCAGTTCGGCAAGGCGCTGCGCGAGGCGCCGCTGACGCCCGGCACCAAGCAGGTGCGCGGCGCGGCGACCAAGGCCGCGCGCGAAGAGGCCAAGGCCGCGTTCCCGGCGCCCGCGAACCTCGACGACAAGGCCAAGAAGGTCCACGACACGACCGTCTCGGACATCGTTACCGGCATCGTCAAGCAGGCCGAACGCGATTCGATCCTGCAGAAGGGCGTGCGCGCCGACGGCCGTTCGACCGACGTGATCCGACCGATCACGATCGACGTCGGCGTGCTGCCGCGAACGCACGGCTCGGTGCTGTTCACCCGCGGTGAGACCCAGGCGCTCGGCGTCGTCACGCTCGGCGGCACCGACGACCAGCAGATCATCGACGGGCTGATGCCCGAGCCGCGCAAGCGCTTCCTGCTGCACTACGCGTTCCCGCCGTTCTCGGTCGGCGAGACCAAGCGCATGCTGGCGCCCGGTCGCCGCGAGATCGGTCACGGCGCGCTCGCCGAGCACGGCCTCGAGCCGGCGCTGCCGAGCAAGGAGGAGTTACCCTACACGATCCGCGTGACCAGCGATATCCTCGAGTCCAACGGCAGCTCGTCGATGGCGACCGCGTGCGGTGGCACGCTCGCGATGATGGACGCCGGTGTGCCGATCAAGCAGCCGGTCGCGGGCATCGCGATGGGCCTCGTGATGGAGGGCAAGAAGTACGCGATCCTGTCGGACATCCTCGGCAGCGAGGACGCCTGCGGCGACATGGACTTCAAGGTCGTCGGCACCGGCCGCGGTATCACCGCGCTGCAGATGGACATCAAGTGCGAAGGCCTGACGCGCGAGATCCTCGCCGAGGCGCTCGAGCAGGCCCGCCAGGGTCGACTGCACATCCTGCGCGAGATGCTCAAGTCGCTCGACCGGCCGCGCGAGCAGCTCAGCCCGAACGCGCCGCGCCTCGTGTCGGTGCAGGTGCCGCCGGACAAGATCGGCACCGTGATCGGCCCGGGTGGCAAGAACATCCGCATGCTGCAGGAACAGTACGAGTGCAAGATCTCGATCGAGGACAGCGGCCTCTGCACGATCACCGGCGTCGTCGGTGAGAAGGTCGACGCCTGCATGCAGTACATCTCCGCGATGACGGCCGAGGTCGAACTCGGTGCGGTCTACGAAGGGCGGGTCAGCGCGATCAAGGAGTTCGGCGCGTTCGTCGAGATCCTGCCGGGCCAGGAAGGCCTGGTGCACGTCTCGGAGCTCAGCAACGACTTCATCCGCGCCGTGACCGACGTCGTCCGCATCGGCGACACGATCAAGGTCAAGGTGATCGCGATCGACGACTTCGGCAAGATCAAGCTCAGCCGCAAGGCACTGCTCGAGGGTGCGGCCGGCGACGGTCCCGCGGCCCCCGAGGG
>JAGQRB010000279.1 GCA_020425925.1 Planctomycetota bacterium | reverse complement strand
TCGCCTGTGTCGGCGGTGGCAGCAACGCGATCGGCGCGTTCTCGCCGTTCCTGGCCGATCGCGCAGTCGCGTTGTTCAGCGTCGAGCCGCTCGGCGCGCGCGCCGGCGCACCGCGCACCGCGCGCGGCGGCGTCGGGCTGCTGCACGGCGCGCGCACGCTGGTGCTGCAGGACGCGGATGGCCAGATCGAACCGAGCAGCAGCATCGCGCCCGGCCTCGACTACCCCGCGGTCGGTCCCGAGCACGCCGCGCTCTGCACCGGCGGCCGCGTGCGCTACGTCGGTGCGACCGACCGCGAGGCGCTGCGGGCGGTGCGGGAGACCTGTCGGACCGAAGGCATCCTGCCCGCGCTCGAGTCGGCGCACGCACTCGCGTTCGCGCTGCGCGCGGTCGCGGCCGGCGAGCTGCGTCCGGGAGCACGCGTGGTCGTCAACGTCTCGGGTCGCGGCGACAAGGACCTCGCGATCCTCGCCGCCAACCTGGAGGGGGGGACGCCATGACCCGCGCCGACCTCGAGGCCGCGTTCGCGCATCACCGGCGGCACTTCAGCCCGTTCTTCGTGCTCGGCGATCCGACCCCCGAGCTCTCGGTCGAGCTCGCGCGCGCCGCGGTCGCGGCCGGCGCCACGATGCTCGAGCTCGGCATCCCGTACCGTGACCCGTGCGCCGACGGCCCGGCGATCCAGCGGGCGTGCGCCCGTGCGTTCGCCGCCGGCAGCACGACCGAGCGCGCGCTCGCGACGCTGGCAGCGATCGACGCGGCGTGTCCGGGGGTGCCGAAGAACCTGCTGGTCTACGGCAACCTCGCCCATGCCCGCGGCCTCTCGCGGTTCTGTCGCGAGCTCGCGGCCGCGGGTGCGAGCTCGCTGCTGGTGCCCGACATCCCGCTCGGCGAGGACGCGGCGCTGCTCGCCGCCTGTGCCGCCGCCGATCTCGGCCACGTGCGGCTCGTCGGCCCGCGCTCGAACGCCGAGCGCATCGCCGCAAGCGCTGCCGGCTGCGCGTTGCTCTACGTCGCCGGCGTGCAGGGCGTCACCGGCACGCCGCAGACGCTGCGGTCCGAACGTGCGGCGCTGCTGGCACGCGTGGCCGCGGCGGCGCCCGGCGTGCCGCTCTGCGCCGGCTTCGGTATCGGCAGCCGCGCCGACGTCGAGCATGCGCTCGCTGGCGGCGCCGCGATCGCCGTTGTCGGCAGCCGGCTCGCCGAGGTGATCGCCGAGCACGCGCCGACCGCTGCGGCCGGCAGCGATCCCCGTGCGCTCACCGCCGCCGTCGCCGCGGCGGTGCGCGCGTTGCTGCCACAACCCCCCGTTCGCGATCCCTCACCCGTCACCGGAGCCTGAACATGCTCGTCATCCTCTCTTCCGATTGTTCCGTCGCCGACGTCGCGGCGGTCGAGTCCGCGATCACCGCGATGGGTTACACGCCGCTCGCCGTGCCGGGCGAGAACCGCACCGCGATCTGCGTCACCGGCAACAAGGGGCCGGTCGACCCGGGCCCGCTGCGCGGTCTGCGCGGCGTCGTCGACTGCATTCCGGTCACCAAGCCCTACAAGCTCGTGAGTCGCGAGGTGCGGGCCGAAGACACCGTGGTCGATGTCGACGGCATCACTATCGGCGGCGATGCGCATCCGATCCTGATCGCCGGCCCGTGCAGCGTCGAGACCGAAGCCCGCACCCTGCGGATCGCCGAGGCGGTCAAGAACGCCGGTGCCGCGATGTTCCGCGCCGGTGCGTTCAAGCCGCGCACCAGCCCGTACGACTTCCAGGGCCTCGGCGTCGAGGCGCTGCACACGCTGCGACGCGTGAAGCAGGAGTTCGGGTTGCCGATCGTGTCCGAGATCGTCGATGCCGCGCACCTCGAGGTCATGATCGAGCACGTCGACGTACTGCAGGTCGGGACCCGCAACATGCAGAACTTCGCGTTGCTGCAGCGGCTCGCGGAGCAACCGCGCCCGGTGCTGCTCAAGCGGGGTCCGGCCGCGACGTTGACCGAGTGGCTGATGGCGGCCGAGTACCTGCTCGCCGGCGGCAAACGCGACGTGATCCTCTGCGAGCGCGGCATCCGCTCGTTCTCCGATCACTCGCGCAACACGCTCGACCTCAACGTCGTGCCGGTCGTGCGCCAGATGTCCCACCTGCCGATCGTCGTCGATCCATCGCACGGCACCGGCCGTCGCGACTGCGTGCGGCCGATGGCGCGCGCGGCGCTCGCTGCCGGCGCGCACGGGCTGCTCGTCGAAGCCCACTTCGATCCGAGGAGCAGCTATACCGATGCGGCGCAGACCGTCGACGCCGACGTGATCCGCGGCATCCACGACGACGCCGCGGTGCTGGCGCGGCTGCCTGCGCTCGACGCTGTCGGGGCCGGGCGGGCAGCCGTGCTCAGCTCGCGTCCATGACGCTGGCGATGCCTTCGCGGTAGTGCTCGGCGACCGGGACGAACCCGCCGGAGGCGTCGTCGTAGACGGTGACGCCGCCGTGTTCGATGTCGTAGACCCAGCCGTGGATCTGCAGCTTGCCGGTGTTCAGTCGGGCGGCGACGTAGGGATGGGTCTCGAGATGTCGCATCTGGAGCACGACGTTCTGGCGGATCAGCATGTCCAGCCGTTCTTCCTCCGACAGGCCGGCGCCGGCCTCCTCGACGGTCAGCGACGCGGCGCGCACGTAGCTCAGCCACTCGCGCACGTGCGGCAGCCCGTGGAGTTTCTCGGGCTCGGTCGCACCCTTCATCGCGCCGCAGTGCGAGTGGCCGCAGACGATGACGTGGCCGATGCCGAGCGCGCCGATCGCGAACTCGATCGAGGCGGTCATCGAGCCGGTGTGGTTGGTGTGCGGCGGTACGATGTTGCCGGCGTTGCGGCAGATGAACAGCTCGCCGGGCTCGGTCTGGGTGATGAGGTTGGGGTCGACGCGGCTGTCGGAGCAGCCGATGAAGAGCGCTTCGGGCGATTGCCCCTGCGCGAGCGTGGCGAACAGCTCGCGGCGCTTGGGGAACTCCTCGGTCTGGAACTTGATGACTCCGGCGGCGATCTTGTTCATGGTGGCTCTGGCGTTGGGGAGGTCGATAGCTCGCGACCGGGCGACGTGCAACCTCGACCCGGACGATACCGACCGGTGGTCGCGACGGCTGGAAGTTCGGCCGCGGTCCGGTACACCTCCTCTGGTGATCCGTCGGGTTCCGGTCGCAACGGCAGAGGAGTTCATCGCGCGCCTGCGGCTCAGCGATCGGTTGTGGGGGATCGACGTGCCGGGCGACACCAACTGGCAGCTGCGCGAGAAGTGGGGGTTTCGCGGCCAGCGCGACGCGTCCTGGGGCCTCGTGCCGTCGGCGTTCCGACCCGGCACACAGCTCGGCTTCAAGGGCCGCGGCCATGTCCGCCCCGGGCGCTCCGGTCCGCCGCCGCTCGTGGCGCCGGCGCAGCAGGAGCAGGAGCGCCGCGCGCTGGTCGACTTCCTGTTCTTCGCCGATCGCGTCGGTCTCGACGTGCCGGGCGATGGCCAGCACTTCCGCACGCCGCGGTTGCGCGGCCATCCGGAACGGGTCGAGCTCGAGCACTGGCCGTGGGAGCACGCGCTCGAGACCCTCGCGGTGGCGCAGCACCACGGCGTGCCGACGCGTCTGCTCGACTTCACTCACGGGCCGCTGACGGCCGGCTTCTTCGCCTGCTACGACGCGTGGCGGCAGATGGACCGCCCGAGCGTGCACGACGTCCCGCGCCACGGCGACCGCCTGCTGGCGGTCTGGGCGATCAGTCTCGAGCTCGTCGTCCGCTCGGTGGGCGAGCGCAGCCGACGCGAGCCGCCGGTGCCGCCGCGCGTCGTCATGGTCACGGCGCCGCGCTCGAAGAACGCGTTCCTGCACCATCAGGAGGGCTTCTTCGTCGTCGATCTCGAGGCCGACGCGAAAGGGTACCCGCCGTTCGAGGACGTGCTGCGCGACATTCGCGACGAGGTCGTCGAGCGTGGTTCGGAGCAGTTCGCAGGCGATCAGATCCTCGTGCTCGAGCTGCCCTGGGCGGCGGCGCCCGAGGCGCTCGCGCGGCTGTGGAACGAGCAGATCCACGTCGCGCGGTTGATGCCGACGCACGACAACGCCGTGCGTGCTCTCGAGGACCACCGCGCGCTGTTTGCCTGAGTCGGGTGCTCCGACCTAGCGCTCGAGTCCGAGCTTCTCGAGCTTGCTCGGGATGAACGCGTTGCAGTAGCGGTTGTCCGGGTTCTTCGCCCAGTAGTCCTGGTGGTACTTCTCGGCCGGCCAGAACGTCGACGCCGCGGTGATCTCGGTCACGATCGGGCGATCGAACTTCGGCTGCACCTTGTCGAGCACCTTCTGCGCGGTCGCCTTCTGGGCCTCGCTGTGAAAGAAGATCGCCGAGCGGTACTGCGGGCCGGTGTCGTTGCCCTGGCGGTTGAGCGTCGTCGGGTCGTGCATCGCGAAGAAGTAGCCGACGAGCTTCTCGTAGCTGATCACGGACGGGTCGAACCTGCACTGCACGACTTCGGCGTGGCCGGTGGTCTTGCTGCAGACCTGGTCGTAGGTCGGGTTGTCGACGTGGCCGCCCATGTAGCCGGACTCGACGTCGACGACGCCGTCGAGCCGATCGAGCACCGCCTCGATGCACCAGAAGCAGCCGCCGGCGAACGTGGCGGTCTCGAGCGAGTCGGGAGCGGGAGTGGAGGAGTCGTTCATGGCTTCTTCGGTCGTGGCCGCGGCGGCCTTCGGTGCGGCGGTGTCCGGCGTGGAGGCGGCCGGGGCGGTCACCGCGGCGCCGGTACCGGGTGCCGTGGTACCCGGCGCCGTGGCGTCGTTGCCGGTCGGCTGCGTGCAGCAGGCCGCGAGCAGCAGGAGCGAGACGGAGACGGCGCGCAGTGCGGTCATTGGCAGATGGGACGGCGTCCGGGCCGGAGCCGTTCGTGGCCCCGGGCTTGATGTTCGGTATATGTTAGGTATGGTGAGGGGCCCGCGCCACCGAACGGTTCGGCGGCGGAGGGCCGACGGTTGCTAGGTGATACGACGATGGCCGCCAAAAGCTCGCTCGTGTTCGCAGACCCGCGCCTGGCTCGGCTCGTTCCCCGTATCGGTTCGCTGCGGATCGCGACTTCGATCCGACCGTTCGAGCGGCCGGCGGCGGGGCGAACTGCGGACGATCTGGCTGTCGAGTATCTGGCGGTAGGGGATCTGGCCGGGCGTCTCGTCGAGCTCGTCGGCAGCCGGCTCAGCGTCGCGGTCGATCTGCTGCGGCAGGCCCAGCACCGCGGCGAGCCGGTCGCGTGGGTGCACTCGACGGCGCCGCCGCCGTATCCCCCGGACCTCGCGAGCCGTGCGGTCGACCTCCGGGCGCTCGCCGTGGTGCGTGTCGACGACGACCGCGCGATGCTGCGAGCCGCCGACCAGCTGCTGCGTTCGGGGGCGTTCGGGCTCGTCGCGCTCGACTTCCTGACGCGGCCGCGCGCGCCGCTCGCGGCGCAGGTGCGGCTCGCGGGGCTCTGCCGGCAGCACCATTGCACGCTGCTCTGCCTCGCGCCCGAGAGCGCGTTCCCGATGGCGTCGCTGCGGGCGGACATCGTGCGCGCCCGGCAGGCCGGGCGGTTCGTCTGCACGGTACGGGTCGACAAGGACAAACAGCGCGGCACGGCCTGGCGCACCGAGCAGCGATTCGATGGACCGGTGGGCATGCGTTGATCTCGCGGCGCTGCCGTTGCAGCTCCTGCTGCGCTCGCACCCGGAGTGGGCCGAGCACCCGACGGTGGTCGTCGCCGAAGACACGCCGCAGGGCGAGGTGCTCTGGCAGAACGGTCGCGCCCACACGGCGCGTGTCCGCACCGGCATGCGCTACGCCGAGGCGCTGTCACTCGTCAGCACGCTGCGCGCCGGTGTCGTGCCACCGGACGCGATCGCGAACGCGGTCGCCGAGGTCACGGACGTGCTGCGGCGGTTCTCGCAGGCGGTCGAGCCGTGTACCTGGCCCGGTGAGCCCGGTGTCTTCTGGCTGAACGCTTCGGGTCTCGGTCGGCTGCACCCATCGCTCGCGGACTGGGCGCGGCAGATCGCCGGCGCGCTCGACGACATCCGGCTCGCGCCGAGCGTCGTCATCGGCTTCGACCGCTTCTGCAGCTACGCGCTCGCGCGCCAGCTCTCGAGCTGCGGCAAGGAATCCACGCTCGTCCTGCCGACCGCCGCCGCGGAGCGCGAGCGAGCCGGTGCGGTGCCGCTCGATCTGCTCGAGCTCGACGCCGCGCTGCGCGACGATCTCGAGCGGCTCGGCATCGACGACGTCGCCGGCATGGTGCGGCTGCCGGCCGGTGCGCTGATGGAACGCTTCGGTCGGGCGAGCTACGAGCTGCGGCGGCTCATGGGCGGCGAGCTGGTCGCGCCGCTCGCACCGGTCGCGGCCGCCGAAGCCACGCGGGCGAGCTACGAAGTCGATCCCGAGGATCGCTCGCTCGATCGGCAGGCGCTGCTGTTCCTCGTCAAGCAGTGCCTCGGCGAGCTCGAACAGCAGCTCCGCCAGCGCGGCGAGGTGTTTGCGGCACTCGTGTTGCGCTGCGAGCTCGACGATGGCGTGCCGGCGCACACCGAGCGCATCGTGCCGGCCGCACCGACCCGCGATGCCGTGCAGCTCGTCGATCTCGTGCGGCTGCGCCTCGAGCCTGTCACGTTCACGGCGCCGTTGCTCGGCTTCGAGCTCACAGCCGAGACCGCCGTGCTGCGCCGGGCCCAGGGCGAGCTGTTCGTCGAGCGGTGCAAACGCGACCTCGCGGCGGCCGATCGTGCGCTCGCGCGGCTGCGGGCCGAGTTCGGTGACGGCGCCGTGCAGCGGGCCGTGCTGCGCGACGGCCACCTGCCCGAGGCGCGGTTCGTGTGGCAGGCGTTGCAGAACCTGCCGCGCGGCGAGCGCGTCGATCCCGACGGTGCATCCGCCGCGACCTTTGCCGACGCCGACACCACACC
>JAGQRB010000278.1 GCA_020425925.1 Planctomycetota bacterium | reverse complement strand
GCGCGCGGGCCGCTCAAGCCGTCAAATCAGACCAGCATGAACTGGCCAGGAATGAAGGTGAAAGCACAATCGAGTTGCAGCTGCAGTTCCGTGACGCCAGGAGCAAGAGCAACTGTTTTCACCAAGCGCCCGACGTGATAGTCGGGAACAGGCAAGAGGGAGCGGATGCATGCCGCGCCTTCGCTTGCGCGCAATCGGACCGGACTCGTTACCGCGGACTGGCACGACAGCACCCGGCCGGCTTGGCGCATCCTTGCTGAAAGGCCGGGCGCGTCTGGCCAGCGATTCTCCAACGCGCCTTCCATCACCTGCGCCACGCAGGCTCCGCAGGTTCCGCTCGCGCACGAATACGCCAATGGAACTCCGGCACGCAAGGCCTCGTGGAGAATCAGGTCACCTGCCGCAACATCCACCTTATATGAGTTATGCTCCGTTTCGATCGTGACCGGGACCGTGGCGCGAGCACGATCGGGGCGGCAGTTCGGCAGATCGCGAGCGCAACGTCGGCCCGCCCGGCTGGATCCGCCGTGAACACCAGCGACGCATCGGCCGCGACCAGCTGTGAGCAACCGGTCATGCCGAACGGCGACAGGTCGATCGGCAGCGGCGAGCCGTTCCAGACGTCGTCACGCAGACCGAGCACGAGCACGAAGATCGCGGCGGGCGGCAGATCGGCCAGCCCCAGGTCGAGCGAGTCGCCGAGCCATGGCAGGCCGGTGGCACGGAGCGTCGGCGTGCCGGCGGTGCCGGTGCAGCCGCTGCCGAAGGGCACGAACGTCGCCGGATCGATCGCCTCGTAGGCGCGGAAGTCCCAGATCCACCAGCCGATCTCGCCGATCAGGGTCAGGAGCTGCGCGCGCACGGGGTCGTAGACCGCCCCCGATACCGCGTAGTTGCCGACACCGAACTGCTGCACGGTTCCGTTGTCGCCGTTCGGCCGCCAGACGACTCCGTCCCACTCCCAGATCTCCTCGGCCAACGGCGGCACGTAGACGTTGAGCACGAGTCGCTCGCGCGCGCCGTCGTCGACCAGCCAGCGAAACCGTCCCGGCGGCGCGACCGCAGGTGACAACTGCGACCAGTCGGTTCCGTCCCAACGCCAGGTGAGCAGCGGCTGGCTCCAGTTCGCGTTCGACACCAGGATGGCTTCGCCTCGCGTCGAGTCGTAGGCCAGCAGGCCGTGCGGTGGCGAGACGGTCGGCGCGGCCTGCAGCCAGTCGTTGCCATCCCACTCCCAGGTCTCGAAGAGCGGCGCGCCGAGCCCATCGAAACCGCCGTACATCAGCACCGTGTCGCGCCGCGAGTCGTAGACCATCGCGTGCCCCGTGCGCGCCGCCGGTCGCGTAGCGGGTTGCGCCTGCGTCCAGTTCGTGCCGTCCCAGAGCCAGGTCTCGTCGATCGCGATGTTCACGATCTCGCCGCCGAACATCACGGTCCGGCCGCTGCCGCGGTGGAACTCGAGGGCCGCCTCCTCACGCGGCAGGAACGGGGCCTGGTACTGCTGCTCGAACCAGCGCATTCCGTCCCACTCCCAGGTCGCGCGCTCGTCCTGCAGGACGACCCGTTCGCGCTGCGAGTCGAACGTCAGCCGTTGCGACAGGGACCAGTTGCTGTAGCCCGAGGCGCTGAGGGGCGGGTTGCCCTGATCGAGCAGCGTCCACGAGCCGCCATCCCACTCCCAGGTCCTGCCGCCCGATCGCAGGACGACGCGCTGTCGCACCAAGTCGGTGGCGAGCACGTGACCGTAGCCGGTGTTCGGCGGGTTGATCGGTCCGGCGATCTGGACCCAGTCGCTGCCGGTCCACTCCCAGGTGTCGCTGCGCACCCAGAGCACCGAGCCGCGATTCGGGTCGTGGACGAGGCCTCCACCGGCAGCCCAGTTGCCGGCGGGGATCGGCAGATGGCTCGGGAAGCGCTGGGTCCAGGTCAGGCCATCGAACTCCCAGGTCTCGACCGGCTGGATGTTCGTCGGCTGGCTCACGACGAGGAATCGCTGCGTGCCGGGATCCCAGCTCATCGCGCGAAAGACGTTCGCAGGCCCGTTGGTCTGGATCTGACGCCAGTCGATACCATCCCACTCCCAGACGGTCTGGCCGCCGGCCCACAGCACCGTGACGGCGCGCACGGGGTCGTAGCCCATCACCGACTCGCAGATCGCCGGCGGACTCGTCGTCGCAGGGATGCGCAACGCCCAGTTCGAGCCATCCCATTCCCAGGTCTCGTTCGGCACGCCGGGACAGCTGGTCCGGCCGCCGCCGAACAGCACCGCGACCCCGCGCGCGGCGTCGAACGCCATGCTGCCGCGATTGCGTCCGGGCGGTCGATTGGCAGGGTCGCGCAGCGTCCATTCCGATCCGTTCCAGACGAACGTGCGGTCGACGTATTGGTCCATTCCGTTGGTCGCGCCGCCGAACAGTACCGTCTCCCCGCGGACGGGATCGAACGTCATGGCGGCACCCGAGGCACCGTCCGGCAGCGTGATCTCACGCCAGCGCGTCTGACCCGACACCTGGCCCGTCAGCACGAACGGGATCATCGACGCGGCGAAGAGCTCGGGCAGGAATCGGCTTGTGGTCATGGCGGAGCGTGTCTCACGAAACGGCTACCCCTACTTCCGCCGAGGAGCGGAGTTCGCCCCCCGATTCGAATCG
>JAGQRB010000277.1 GCA_020425925.1 Planctomycetota bacterium | reverse complement strand
TCGAGATCGTGCCGTTGGCCAATCGGGTTGAGAGGCGCGACGGCGAAAGCGCCGCGGTCGCATCCCGGAGCGCGGCGGCGCGAGCGAACGGTCGTCTGCGGCTGACGGATGCGGCCGGGGCGGTCTGCGGGCTGGCGGTGCACTGCCGCAGCGAGAACCGCTGGCGCGGCTGGCTGCGCGGCCCGGTCGCGCCCGCCGCGCTCGCCGCGGCCACGCTGGTCGAACGGCCGTGACATCGCCTCGGCGATCGCTCGGGGCCCTGCTCGCGCTGGCGACGATCGCGGCCTACTGGCCGGCGTTCGCCGCCGGTTTCGTCTGGGACGACGACTCCTACGTCACCCACAACCCGGTGCTCGCCGATCCGCACGGCTGGTTGCGGCTGTGGATCCCCGGTGAGACGCCGCAGTACTACCCGGCGGTGTTCACGACGTTCTGGCTCGAGTATCGGCTCTGGGGCACGGATCCGCTCGGCTACCACGTCGTCAACGTGCTGCTGCACGCCGGCAACGCGCTGCTCGTGCTGCGGCTGGCGCGGCGACTCGAGCTGCCGTGGGCGTTCGCCGTCGCGGCCCTGTTCGCGCTGCACCCGGTGCACGTCGAATCGGTCGCGTGGGTCACCGAACGCAAGAACGTGCTCTCGGGTCTCGGCTACCTGCTGGCGGCGCTGGCCTACCTGCGCTTCGACGAACGTCGCAGCGCCGGCGCGCCGCGCGCCTTCCGCAGCTACGCCGCGGCGCTCGCCTGGTTCACCCTCGCGCTGCTCGCCAAGACCGTGACCTGCTCGCTGCCGGCGGCCCTGATCCTGGTGTTCCTCTGGCTGCGGCGACCGCTGACCTGGCCGCGGCTCTGGCCGCTGCTGCCGATGTTCGCGCTCGGCCTGCTGCTCGCGCTGCAGACCGCCGCGCTCGAGCGCACCCACGTCGGCGCCGCCGGCGCCGACTTCGCGTTCTCGGTCGGCGATCGCGTCCAGATCGCGAGCAACGCGCTGCTGTTCTATCCCGGCAAGCTGCTCTGGCCGTGGCCGACGATCTTCTTCTACCCGCGCTGGCAGCTCGACGACCTCGACCTCTGGTCGTACTGGCCGGCCGCGGCCGTGGTGCTCGCCTTCGCCGCGACGCTGTGGCTGGCCCGACACGGCCGCCGCGGACCGTTCGTCGCGCTCGCGTTCACCGCCGGCACGTTGTTCCCGGCGCTCGGCTTCTTCAACGTCTACCCGCACCGCTACTCGTTCGTCGCCGACCACTTCCAGTACCTCGCGAGCCTCGGCGTGTTCGCGCTGGTCGCGGGCACCGCAGCCGTGCTGGCCCGGCGCCGCGGCGCGACCGGCAACACGTTCGTCCGCCTCGCCGGCATCGCCGTGCTGGCGACGCTCGGGGTCCTGACCTTCCGGCGCTGTCACGCCTACGCCGACGCCGAGACGTTGTGGCGCGACACGATCGCGCAGAACCCCGGCGCCTGGATCGCGCACAACAACCTCGCGCAGATCGAGGCCGACCGCGGCGAGGATGCAAGCGCGCTGGCGCGGCTCGAGCACGCGCTGACGTTGACCGGCAGCAACAAGGCGCGGGTCCAGATCCGGCGCAGCATCGCGGTCGAGCTCGGCAAGCTCGGGCGATTCGACGACGCGGCGCTGGCCTACGAGGCACTGCAGCGCGAGGTCGGCGGCACCGAGGGCCGGCTGGCGCTCGCGCTGGTGCGCGCCGGCCGCGATCGCGAGGCCGAGCAGTGGTTCCGGATCGCGATCGCCGATCCCGAGCAATCGCAGTCGCAGGTCGACTACGCCCGCTACCTGCTGCTGCGCCAGCGGCCCGCCGAAGCAATCGCGGTGCTCGAGCCGTTCGCGCAGGCGTTCCCGACCGCGTTCGGGCCGCGCGACCTGCTGGCCTCGGCCTACGCCGACGCCGGCCGGCTCGACGACGCGGTCGCGGCCGCCGCTGCGGCCCTCGCGCTCGCCGAGGCCGCCGGGCAGGAGTCCGGGACCCGTGCCGCGGTCGACGGCGAACGCCGCCGGCAGGTGCTCGAGGCGCTGCGCCAGAAGCTCGCCGCGCTGCGCGCCGCGGCCGCTCGCAACCGCGGCAGGTAGCGGCGATGATCGGCACCATGAGCCAGAAGCCACAGACGACGAAGCCGGCTCCGCCCGGCTGGCCGCGGATCTCCTCGGCCCTGTTCTACGACGATGCCAACGCCGCGATCGACTGGCTGTGCGCCGCGTTCGGGTTCGAGATCGTGCTCAAGGTCGCCGGCGAGGACGGCAAGGTCGAACACTCCGAGCTGCGCTTCGGCGAGGGCCTCGTGATGGTCGCCGACACCGGCCGTCAGGGCCACGACGGCCGGCTGCGCGGCCGCAGCCCCCGTGCGATCGACGGCGGCAACACCCAGTCCCTGGCGATCTACGTCGACGACGTCGACGCCCACTGCGAGGCCGCGCGCGCCGGCGGCGCCACGATCCTGCAGGAGCCGCAGACGACCGACTACGGCGCCGAATACTGGTCGGATCGCAGCTACCTCTGCGCCGATCCCGAGGGCCACCTGTGGTGGTTCATGCAGCGCATGCGCACCGGCACGCCGGCGTGAGGCCGGGCTACTTCTTGGCCTTCTTCTTGTCGACCTTCTTGCGGATCCTCTTCGCGGCCGGCAGCCGCGCGGCCACCAGCTCGTAGCTGAGCTCGATCAGCGCGCGCAGCTCGGCCTCGTCGGCGAGCGCCGCTTCGTCGACGCTGATCCAGCCGTAGCGGCCGACGTACTTCGCGACCCGGATGCCGGGCCGGGTCACGAGGATCGCCTGACGCTCGAGCCCGACCTTCGCACCGAAAGACCAGCGGCCGTCCTCGACGCCCGCGCCGGTGAAGATCTTGCCGTGGACGTAGAAGTGCGGCGAGCCGCCGAGGCGAGACGACTCCTCGGTGTGGGGCAACGCGAGCGCGATGCGGCGGACACGTTCGAGCAGGTCGGGCTTCGGCATGATCAGAGTCGTTCTCCGCAACGGTAGCAGAACACGGCGTCGTCGACGTGGCCCTCGGCCGCGCAGCCCGGACAGCTCTGTGTCGAGGTCGACTCGCGCTGCCCGCGCACGAGCTCGGCCGAGACGATGCCGGTCGGCACCGCGATGATGCCGTAGCCCATCAGCATCACGAGCGCCGCCAGGCCCTGGCCGAGCCCGGAGCTCGGCGAGATGTCGCCGTAGCCGACCGTCGTCAGCGTGACGATCGCCCAGTAGATGCTGCGCGGGATGCTGTCGAAGCCCGACTCCCGCCCCTCGACGACGTACATCACCGAGCCGACGACGACGACGAGGCACGAGATCGCCAGCAGGAACACGACGATCTTCGGAGCGCTGGCGCGCAGCGCGGCGTGCAGCGCCCGCGCCTCGCCGAGATAACGCACGAGCTTGAGCACCCGGAAGACGCGCACCAGCCGCAGCACCCGGACCGTGCCGAGATGGTGCGCGTCGACGATCACGAGCATCAGGTAGGCCGGCAGCACGGCGACGAGATCGAGCACGCCGAAGAAGCTCGTGGCGTAGGCCAGCGGCCGCCGGACGCACCACAGCCGCACCAGGTACTCGAGCGTGAACAGGCCGGTGAACACCCACTCGAGCACGTAGAGCGCCGCGCCGTGGTCGGCGCGGTAGTCGGCGACGCTCTCGAGACAGATGACGAGCACGCTGAGGGCGATCAGGACCAGCAGACCGACGTCGAACGCCTTGCCGGCGGCGGTGTCGGCCTCGAACACGATCTCGTGCACCCGTTCGCGCAGGCTCGTATCGCGGAGGGCCATCGCCCGAAGCAGAGCGCGAGCCGGACTTCGCGGCAAGCACGCGGCCGATCTACACTACGCCCTTCGCCCCATGCGACCGGGTCCTCGGGACCATGCGCCGATCGGCCCGGCAGCGCTCCAATCGCAGTCGCCACCATGGAGAACCAAGCCCCCCGTCTCGGGACCGTCAGCCGGCTGCACCGTCTGCTGCGCTCGAACTGGATCACCTCGATCGGCGCCGCGCTGATGACCCTCGCGGTGCTGTCGGCGGTGACGCTGTTGCTGATGGAGTCGCTCGGCGGCGTCTGGTCCGGGCCCTACAGCGGCCTGCTGCTGACGCTCGTGCTGCCGCTCGTGTTCCTGCTCGGACTCGTGCTGGTGCCCGCCGGACTCGTGCTCTACAGAAAGCAACTCAACGCCCGGCTCGCGGCGATGACCGATCGCCCGGTCTACCTCGCGCGCGCCGTCGTGGTGCTGACCGCGGTCAACTTCGCCGCCGTCGGGACCGTCGGCTACACCGGCGTCGAGTTCCTGAGCTCGACCGAGTTCTGCGGCAAGGCCTGCCACGTGATGGACGCCGAGCGCGTCGCCTACGAACGCTCGCCGCACCAGCGCGTCGCCTGCGTGCTGTGCCACGTCGAGCCGGGTGCGAAGGGCTTCATCGCCGCGAAGCTCAACGGCACCAAGCAGCTGCTGCACACGTTCCTCGACGACTACGAGCGGCCGATCCCGACCCCGGTCCACAACCTCGCGAGCTCGCGCGTGACGTGCGAGCAGTGCCACTGGCCCGAGAAGTACCTCGGCACCAAGCTGAAGGTGAAGCCGCACTTCCGCACCGACGAGCAGGTCAGCGCCTACACCAACGTGCTGCTGATGCGCACCGGCGGCACACGGCCCGACGGCAAGTCGGTCGGCATCCACTGGCACGTGCATCCCGAAGCGGTCGTCGAGTACGTCGCGACCGACGCGGCGCGCACCCAGATCCCGTGGCTGCGCGTCGTCAAGCCCGACGGCACCGCCGACACCTACGCGCTGCCGGGCGTGCCGCTCGATCCGCCCCCGGCGGGCGAACTCCGCCGCATGGATTGCAGCGATTGCCACAATCGTTCGGCGCACGCGTTCGAGCTGCCGAGCGACGCGCTCGACGTCGCGTTCAGCAACGCGCTGCTGCCGCGCGATCTGCCGTCGTTCAAGCGACACGCGCTCGAGGCGCTGGAGGGCGACTGGACGCGCGAGTCGGCCGCCGACGGCATCCGCCAGCAACTGCAGGCGGCCTACGCCAAGACCTCTGGCATCGACGAGGCGCGGCGGCAGAAGCTCGAGGCCGCGAGCGCGGTCGTCGCCGACATCTGGCTGCGCAACGTCTGGCCCGAACGCAAGCTCGACTGGGGCACCTACCCCGACCTCGCGAGCCACGTCGGCTGCTTCCGCTGTCACGACGGCAAACACGCCGATGCCAACGGCCGCACGGTGTTCGGACCCGGACGCCTGCCCGACGGCGTGCCGATCCGCGACGGCAGCTGCGACAAGTGCCACGTCGTGCTGAGCGAGAACGAAGAGGACCCGGCGGTGCTCGAGGCGTTCGGCCTCAAGCGCTGAGCCATGAGCCCACGCCCGCGATCGACCCGACGCACGGTCGCGGCCGTGCTGCTGGCCGCCGTACTCGCGGCGCCGGGGCCGTCGCAGCAGGAGCCGTCACGGCAGGAGCCGGCGCCGACGCAGACGCCGCAGCAGCCCGCGAAGCAGGAACCGGCGAAGCCGGAATCGGCGCAGCAGCATCCCGCCGAGCCGATCGACCCGACGCGGGCCGCGGCCGAGATCCTGAAGCAGCGCCTCGGCCTGCAGCCCGGACCGATCGGGGACCCGCCGAAGGGGCCGCCGGCCCCGGACTACCACCCGACCGAGGTCGCGCCGGCGCGCAGCCCACAGGAGCCGGAACCGATCGCGCCCGGCGCCCCCGGCACCGCACCGCAGGGTGAGCCGC
>JAGQRB010000276.1 GCA_020425925.1 Planctomycetota bacterium | reverse complement strand
GCTCGCTCGAGCCGAGCTTCCGCGACCTGTTGCCCCGCGGGCTGGACGCCGAACGCGACGACGAGGTCGCGCGCGAGATCAACGGCTGCCTCGCCGAGCGCCCGTGGCGCCGCATGTTCGTGATCCGCGGCGAAGCCCACACCGTGCCGGACGGCTACCTCTGCCGGCAGCTTCGCAGCGAGCCGATCGTCGTGCTGTCGTGCATGTCGCCGCCGCTCGAGGCGCTCGGCGACGACCCCGACACCGTCGGGCGCACGTTCCGACTCGACGGCGTCGGCGGGCCGGTCTTCTGGTGCGGCGTCGAGGAGCCGATGGCGCTGTCGGAGCGCTTCCACGCCTGGCTCACCCGATAGCCGCGATACGTATTGACCGGCGATCGCCCCGGCCCGACGGTGCACGGCCCTCTCGTCCGATGGGCTGCCGCACTTCGCACGTCCACTTCCCCGAACTCGACGGCCTGCCGTCGCGGCCCGAGTTCCACGCGCTCGCGCTGCCGCGCGAAGGTCGCGGCGAGATCGACGATGTGCTGCTCGACTGCCGGCGGCTGCCGGGGCTGCGGCTGCTGCGGATCTACGTTCCCGCGCCGGCGCTGCGCGGAGAAGGACCGCTGCCGGTCGTCCTGGTCAACGACGGCCACAAGGCGTTCGAACCATCGAACCACCGCCGCGTGCCGGCGTGGCAGCAGACCGGCACGCTGCAGCTGCACCGCGTCATGGACGGCATGCTCTGCGCCGGTGAAGTGCGATCGGCGGTCGTCGTCGCGATCGGCACGCACGCGAGCTCGCGCGGCAACCAGTACGTGCCGGTGCGCGCGCGCTACGGCGAGCACGAGTTCGGCGGGCTCGGCGAGGCCTACCTCGATCTGGTCGAGCACGAGGTGTTGCCCGCGGTCAGCGACCGGCTCCGCGACATCGCGCTGTCGACGACGCCGTCGGACCGCGTGCTGCTCGGCGCCTCGATCGGCGGCATCTCGGCGCTCTACGGCGCGTTGACGCGCCCGCACGCGTTCGGCGCCGCGATCGCGCTGTCGCCCTCGGCCTGGGTCGACGACGGATTCCTGACCCGGCTGGTGCGCGAGCGTGGGAATGTCACCGCGCGCATCGCCGCCGACATCGGCAGCGGCGAGCGCGAACCGATCCGCGCACACTGCGGTGAGCTGTTCGCCGCACTGGCCGAACGCGGCAACGGCGGAGTGCTCGCGGGCGAGGTCGACGGTGTGCACCACGAGGACAGCTGGCGGCAGCGGCTGCCGCGTCTGCTGCAGCACGCGCTCGGTGTCAGGTGAGTGTCGCGTCGAGCTGAAGGCCGATGCAGGCCGGTTGCCAGTGTCGTCGCCTGCCGAGGAACAGCGGCGACGACGGCGGCGGCGAATCCAACGGGCGTGCCGGACGCTCTGGCCTCGTACCGGCTACGCTGTTGCCGCACGTGATTGCTCGCCGGATGCCTCCGCTGGTCGTCGCGGTCCTCGCGGTGGGGCTCGCGGTCGCGATCCTGGCGTTGCGCGACAGCGGAGCGCTGCCGCTGGCGCCAGCGACCGACGCATCCGTGGGGCTCGGCAATGCACCGGACGCCGACGCCGCCCCGTCGTCGATCGCGGCCGACCGTGCCCTGGCCGCGAGCGAAGCACCCGGTCTCGATGCGACCGAGATCGCATGGCCCGCGATCCCGCCCGGCTTCGGTCGCCTGCGCGTCGTCGATGCGGCGACCGGCGACGGCGTCGCCGGCGCGACGGTCTGGTACGACAGCATCGCGGACTGGCCGCCGTTCGAGCATCGCGGCCCGGACTCGCCGTTCACCCAAGACAACGATCGCTTCCGCGACATGCAGCTCTCGGGCCATCGCACCGTGACCGACGCGGACGGCTGGACGCTGGTGCAGGTCTGCCGGGCGCCGATCACGGTCGCCGCCGCGGCCGGCGGCGCGACCGGGTGCGTGACGTTCGATCGTTCGACGTCGACGGCGATCGACGGCTGGACGTTGCCGATCGCACCGTCGCGCTCGTTCGCGATCGAAGTCCGCGATGCGTCGGGACGTCCGGTCGCGAACGCGCCGTTGATCTACGCCATCGGCGACGCGGACGACAGCCACCACATCGGTCGCACCGACGCGGCCGGGCGGCGCCTCGTCGAGCACGCCGACCCGCTGTTCACCGGCCCGGTCGCGCGCGTACGGGTGGCGTGGCCGGGCGGCGAACAGTCAGCCCGGCCGATCCCCCGGTCCGGTTCGTCCGACGTGCGGATCACACTGCCCGCTGGCGGCGCGGTCGAGCTCCGGCTGCTCGGACCGGACGAGTTGCCGCTGCCCGGTTGCCACGCGGTGAAGTTCGTGCCCGATCGCGAAGCCGGTCCCGACGCCAGGGGGCCGCGGTTGCGCACCGATCCCGACGGGGTCCTGCGGCTGCCACATGTGCCGCTGTTCGCGACGCTGTACGCCGTCGTCGAAGGGCGTCTCCTCGAGATCCTCGGCCCACGGCGGGCAGGCGAGAACGTGGTGGTGGACGTGTCGCTCCGGCGCGAGGGTGTGCTGCTGCGCGGCCGTCTGCTCGACGCCGCCGGGGTGCCGGTCGCGGCGACGCCGATCGCGGGCAGCGTCGTGCCGGCCGACGCGGACCGCTTTGCCGGGCTGCTGCTCTACCATCTGCTGCCGAAACGTCGGTGGACGGCTTCGATGCATGCGTCGAATCCGCCGCCGGAGGAACGGCAGATCGCGCGCTGCACGACGTTCACCGACGGTGAAGGTCGGTTCGCGTTCACGGTCGCCGCGCGCAAGGTCGCGGCCGAACTGCGCGGCGACCTGCAGGTCGAACGCGGGCCGCGCGATCCAGACTGCCGCCATGTCGAGTTCACCGTCGCCGTGCCGCCGGACCGCGCGGTCGTCGACGTCGGGGACCTCGTGCTCGGCGACGCCGGGCTGGTGATGCGCGGTCGCGTCGTCGACGAGCACGGCAACGCCGTCCGCGAGGCCCGGCTCGGATCCGGTCCGCTGGCGAGCCGCGTCGCGCTGGCCGCGGACGGCACGTTCAAGGTCTGGCGCAACCAGCCGTCGCCGGCGAAACCGGTGAAGGTCTACGCCGCCGCGACCGGCTTCGTGACGGCGGAGCACACCGGCAGCGAAGGCGAGAACGGCGTCGTGTTGCGACTGCGCCGCGCCGCGACGGTGCGGCTCGAGTGCCTCGTCGATCCCGCGGCGCTCGAACTCACCGACCAGATCGACGCTGAGATCGACGGTGTGACCATGGGGTTGTGGCCGGTGGGCGACCGCTGGGTCGGCGAGCTGGTGCGGCCGCCCGGCGACTGCGGTGTCTCGGCGCGGATCGCAGCCGAGGAGGATGGCGGCGAGATCTTCGCCGAACGCGTCCACTTCGTGGCCGGGCGCTACCGCACCGAGCGGATCGATCTGCGTGGTCGCCTGTTCGTGCACGAGGTCGAGGTTCGCGACGAACGCGGTCGCGCTCTGGACGCCAGGTGCTGTCGTCGCGACCCCGAGAGCGGCGAGCTCCTGACCGGCTATCCGATCGCGCACGCGAAGGACGGCGTCGCCCGCATCCTGTCGCTGCGACCCTCGCAGGACCTCTGGGTGGTCGCGCGCGACCACGAGGCCCGACAGGTCCGCGTCGGCACCGCGCGCACGCTCGTCGTGCTGGGCGAGCTACCGCTGCTGAGCCTATACTTGTTCCGGCCCGAGGAGTTCGCCGCGCTGACGTTCACGCTGCGGCGGCGACTGCCCGACGGCTCGTCCGACGCGCTGCCGACCGACAGGTTCCGGGTCGCGAGCCTCGAGCCGATCGAGGTCGAGGTCGCGGTGTCCGACGACGCCGGCGAGTTCGCGGTGCTGCCGCTCGGTGTGATCCGGGTGCGGCCCGGCACGTCCCAGTCCGAAGAGTTCGAGCTCGAGGCGTCGGCGCTCGACCAGCTCCGGATCCTCGCCGCCGGGCGCTGAGCCGGTGGGGTCAGAAGCGCCGGGCGAGCCCTAAGCGGGCGCGCAGCTCGCGGCGGTCTGCTGGCACGGGTGACATCGCACCGCGCCGCCGCCCGGGACCCGCGCCGCTTGGTCGCGATTGGCGTGCCCGCGGCCTACCTGCTCGCGCTGCTCGCGCTGTTGCCGTGCAAGGGCGAGTCGGACTGGGATCAGATGACCTCGTTCCACCTGCTCGAGCTCTGGAACAGCACGTTGCACGGCGTCGACAAGCAGTGGAACCCGCTGATGTTCGGCGGCATGTCGCTCGCGGGCGATCCGCAGGTGCCGGTGTTCTCGCTGTCGATGACGCTCGTGCGCGTGCTGCCGGCGGCCGTCGCGGTCAAGCTCACGGTGCTCGTCTACCTCGCGCTCGGCTGGCTGGGCGCGTTCACGCTGGCGCGACGGTTCCGGCTGCGGCGCGGGCTCGCCGCGCTGGTGGCCGCGCTGTTCGTTGGCAACGGCTACGTCGTCGCGCATGTCGCGCACGGACACCTCGACTTCCTCGGCACGATCACATTGCCGCTCTGGCTGGTGCTCGTGCGTACGGCTGTGCGCCGGCCGGGCGAGGGCACGGGCGCGTACGTCTGGCGGGCACTGCTGCCGCTGTTCGGCGGCGGTCTGCTGTTCGCGCTCTGTTGTGACGGTGCGCCGATCGCGGTGCTGCTGCTCGGCGTCTGGGTCGGCTTCGATGCCCTCTTGGTCGCATGGCGCCACCGCGCGCTGTCGCCGTTGATCTACCTCGTCGGCGTCGTCGTGATCGCCGTGCTCCTGGATGCGGCCTGGTTCTTCCCGCTCGCGACCAACGCGCTCGAGTGTCCGCGGGCGCGGCCGCCGAGCTTCTGCAGCCCGCTGTACCTGCTGTTCTACCTGCTGGTGCCGCTGCGCGACCACCTGCCGGGGGCGCCGGCCTCCGGCCACGAGCTCTGTCTGTTCGTCGGGCCGGTGTTGGCGTGGCTGATCCTGCGCCATCGCGCCGCAGTCCGCGCCGCGCTCCCGCCGGGCGAGCTGCGTGGCTTCGCGATCGCCGGCGGCGCGATGCTGCTGCTCGGCATCGGGTCCCTGCGTGCCTGCGCGGCATGGCTGCCGCCGCTGCCGTTCGACCTGCTGCACGCGCTGCCGGGCTTCGTCGCGATCGGGATCCCGGCGCGTTTCTGGGGCTACCTCGGGCTGCCACTCGCGTTCGCCGGTGCCATCGCACTGGACCGCGCAGCGTCGACCCGAGCCGTTCGGGGACGTGGCCGCCTGCTGTGGCTCGCGCTCGTCGCGCTCACCCTCGGCAACGTCGCCTACTCGATGGTCCGGCCGTTCGTCAGCCGTCGCGGCTGGCCGTCGCTGCCGGCGTGCGCCGTGCGGGCGCTACCGACCCGCATCGAGAACGTCGCCGGTCCGGTCGACAACCAGGCGCTCGAGCTGGCGCCGAACCGCGGCCTGCTCGACGCCTACAACCACCACGAACATCTCACCGCCGATGTCGCGCCCGGTAGCGAGCTCGTGCGGTCCGTCGTCGCCGACGACTGTCCGGTGCCGCAGGTGCTGGCATCGTGGCGCGGCTGGAACTCGATCGTGCTCGAGCTCGAACGCGCCGCCGGCCCGGTCGCGATCGTGCTCAACCAGTGTCACCACCCGTGCTGGCGGAGCTCCGCGGGAGCGGTCGATCGCAGTCCGTCGAACAACCTGCGGCTGAGCCTTCCGGCGGGCTCCGCGACCCGGCAGGTCGAACTGTCCTTCCGCGACGAAGCCGCGGTGATCGGTCTTCAGGTCTCGCGGTGGGCAGGCCTGACGTTCGGCCTGCTGCTGATCCTGCGGCTTGCGGCTGGCTCGCTTCGGGCCGGTCAGCGCAGCAGACCGCCGGCGACCGGGCTCGCCTGCAGCGGGAAGGTGTTGCCGCCGATGCCCTTGAACCACAGCGGCGTGTCGGCGAGGGCCGGGCTCGCGGGCAGCGCGAACGACACCGCAGCCACGCCGGCGCCGTCGGCTGGAACCACGGCAGCGACGAACGAACCAGTCGGCGACAGCCAGGATGGTTGTTCGAGCAGCGGCGTCCAGTCGATCGTGTCGAGCGCGAAACCGACGAACACGAAGACCAGACCGTCGGGTTCGGTGCGATAGACGAGGCCGAACTGGCTGCCGAGGGACGGCGGCGCCGGCTGCTCGACACCGAGCAACGGGCCGACCTGGGGCAACGGCGTGCAGGTCGAGGACTCGACGACCGTGGACCTGGCAAGCCGAATCGTCGCGCCGTTGTTCTGGATCGCGCAGCTGCAGCACGAGGCCACGAAGCTGTCGGCGAGCCAGACCCGCGAGCTGCCATCGGCGATCAGCGCCGGCACGCTCTGCAGCGTGTCCGAGCCGCCGTAGATCTCGACGTCGCTGGCATGCAGCCGGGCATCCAGCAACCGGATGCCCGTGCCGGGAAAGAAGCCGAAGCTCGGCGTGAACGACGTGCTCACCGCCGTGACGTCGGCATTCGTGGCCACGAGGGCATCGGCGTCCGTGAACGGATGCAAGTTGCCGACGACGTTGCATCCGACGAGGTGCACGGTCGCGTTCCGGACGGCGAGGAGCGCCCCCGTGACGGCGGCGCGGACTACGCAGTTCTCGAGCGTCGCGCGGCCCCCGACCACCTCGACGGCCGCGAGCCGGATGCCGACGACGCCGAGCACCTGACCGGCCGGAACGTCCACGGTCGTCGGGCCGACGCTCGAGCCGCCGATCTCGGGCGGCAGCGTGGCCGACGGGTGGCGTCGGATCGTCACTCCGATCGTGGCGTGGAACGGCGGATAGCCGCCGGGCAGCACTTCGATGACGTCGCCCGGGGCGGCGACGGCGAGGGCGGCGTCGACATCGGCGTGTCCCCCCGGTCCGACCAGGTGGAGCGACTGCGACGACAGACCCGCCGCAAAGAACAGGATCGGCGAGCACAAGAGGGTCGGTTTCATGGCAGAGCGGCTTGGTTGGGTGTTCGGACCGCGGGGCCCTGTGCTTCCCCTTCCTGCGAAGGCCGACGATCGATTCAGAAAGTCGGGGATTCAGAACGCGCCGATGGTCAACGCCAGCGCGTTGGAGGCGCTGAGCGTCGGCAGACCGGCGTTCGAGGGGTCGAACTGCAGGAACTGGTGGAACAGCGGCAGCCCCGCGAACAGCGGGTCGTTCGGGATCGAGAACGCGAAGCCGGCCGCGCCGGCGGTCGGCAGGACCAGTTGCAGGGCTTCCGAGCTCGCCAGCTGATTGCAGCTGGGTAGCGCGTTCGGCCAGATCGAGCTCAGGGGCAGGTTTGGCGAGGTCAGCCCGAGCAACGCCGCACCGAGTGCCGCCGGGGCGAAGCCGGTGACCGTCGAACGATACGTCGTGCCGACCCAGGGCAGTCCCCGGCCAGCGAGCGCGAGCGGTCCGATCGGACCGATGCACGGGGTCGGGATCGAGGCCGCGTCGGCTGGACACGTCGTGGTGAGCCGCGCGAAGTAGGCGGCGAGCTCGGGTTGCTGGAACACGGAGCGGCCACCGGCCGCGACGTCATCGTCGGCGAACCTGCCGAACGCGAGCACGCCGCCGTCGCCGAGCACGGTCATCGCGTGGCCGTCCCAGCGCACGGTCTGGTCGGCGCCGCCGATCAGGACATCGCCGTTCGGCAGCAGCGCGAGCGCATCGGCCGAGCCGGTGACGCCGGGGCCGAGCGGCGACCAGCCCGAACCGTCGAAGCGGGCGACGTTGCTGCACGGCACCGATCCCGCAGACTGGAAGCGACCGCCGACCAGCAGGTCGCCGTTGTCGGCCTCCGCCAGCGCGTGGACCCACCACGCGGGCCAGGATCCGAGGCTGCTCCAGCTGCCGCCGGCGAAGCGCGCGACGAACGGCGCCCAGCTGCCATTGACGTTGGTGAACCGACCGCCCGCAACGAGCTCGCCGGTTGTGAGCGCGCACAGCGCCAGCACGTCGCCGTCGAACGCACCCATGGCGTGCCACGACGTTCCGTCCCATCGACCGACATGCGGCAGCACCGTCGTGCCGCTGTTCTGGAACGACCCGCCGGCGATCAGGTCGCCGTTCGCCAGCACCGCGAGCGCGCGCGGCACACCGTCGAGGCCCGAGCCGAGCGGGTGCCACGCGACGCCGTCGAAGCGCGCGATGCGCGTCGCCGCGACGCCGCCCGCGGACGTGAACTCACCGGCAGCGACGAGGTCGCCGTTCGCCAATCGGGCGAGCGCGTGCACCGGGCCGTCGACGCCGCCGCCGATCGCGGTCCAGGCGGCGCCGTCGTAGCGCGCGATGTGGGCCAGCGCGGGATCCTGGTTCACGACCGGGAAGTCGCCGCCGACGACGAGATCGCCGTTCGCGGCGCTGGTGACGGCGCGGATCGGCTGGTCGAAGCCGTTCGAAACGGCTTCCCAGCTCGCGCCGGTCCAGCGCACGAACGCGCGGTAGTCCTGCGACCGCGGCCAGCCGAGTGCGAGGTAGCCGCCGCTCGGCGTGGTGAGCAGGGCGCGTGCTTCCACGCCGGTTGCGCTGCCGACGGCGGACCAGGTCTGGCCGTCCCAGCGCACGATCTCGGTCGTGGTGAGGCCCGCGAGCAGCTCGCCGTTCGACAACCGCACGAGACTGCGCGGTTCGGCGCCCGGGCCGGTACCGAGCCCGGACCAGGCGGTGCCGTTCCAGCGCGCCGCGTAGCGCACCTGCGGATTGCTGGCGACGGCGAAGGAGCCGGCGAAGACCGCGTCACCCGACGGCTCGATGACGATGCGGTTGGCGACGCCGTTCACGAATCCCGCGCCGAGCGGATGCCAGGACGCGCCGTCCCAGCGCGCGCATGCCGCCGCCGGACTGCCGCCGGCCAGCTCGAAGAAGCCGCTGACGTACACGTCACCGTTCGGTGCCGGGGCAACGGCCGAGACCGCCTCGAGCAGAGCGAGGGGACCCGAGCTGACGCCGGCGCCGAGCGCGTGCCAGGCGGCGCCGTCCCATCGCGCGACGTTGCGCGCCGCGACGCTGCCGACGGTCTGGAAGAGGCCCCCGACGAACAGATCGCCACCCGGCCCGACGGCGAGCGAGATGGCACTGGGGCTGTAGTAGCCCGACAACCCGCCGCCGAGCGGGGACCAGTTGGTGCCGTCGAAACGCGCGATGGCCGACGCCGGCGTGGTGCCGACGTTGACGAACCTGCCGCCGACGACGAGGTCGCCGTTCGGCAGCACCGCGAGCGCGAGCACCGGGTTGTCCGGCTGTGAGGCGAACGCGGACCATTGGCCGGTGGCCGGGTCCCAAATCGCGAGGTTGCGCGCAGCGACCGTGTAGCAGCTGTCGAACTCACCGCCGACGACGAGCACTTCGGTTCGTGGCCCGGGGCCGTCGGGGTCCCACCAGTGTGCGGCGTGCACGGCGCCCGCGACGCCGGGCAGGCCGAGCCCCTCGATCCAACGAGTGTCGCACTGGGCGGGGGAGTGGACGGCGACCAGCAGCAAGGTGAACGCGCCGAGAGAGACAGGGAGTGGTCTAGGATCCGGCATGGCGAGCAAGGGTTCGAGCGCGGCGGCGAGGGTTCGGCTTCGGGGCCGGCGTGCATCCCGCATGCAAGCGCTGTGCCGGCCGTGCGAACGCGCTCGGGGGCGCAGTCGCCACAGGAAGCGTCGGCTCCCCGTCACCCGCGTCGGCGAAGCGTTGCACGTGCGATCCGGCCCTCCGAGGTCGAAGTCTCGGGTGAACCCCGCGACGCTCGCTATTTCGGCACGGGGCTGGCGACGCAGCCGATGCCGACGACGGCGTCGTCCTCGATCAGTTCGAGAGGCAGTGCGGCCTCGATCGGCAGGCCCGGGCTTACCTCCAGGACGCCCCTCGCGAGGTCTCCCGGCAGACACATCGTCGCCGACTCGAGGTCGAGCACGGCAGGGACCGTCACACCGCGAACTCGCACCCGAACCCGTGCGCCGGTCAGCAGCGGCTTGGACGAGCCTCCGGCATCGTTCGGGAACGTGAGGATGACGACGCGTATCCGCGATTCGGCATGCAGGCTGCCGGCCGCGGCCAGAACCGATCCCGGCGGTGCGTCGGCGGATGGCGGCGGTGACGTCTGGAGCACGACCTCCTCGCGTGCGTAGGCCCGTTCGTAGGGCAAGCCGTCGCGCTCCAAACGCGTGATGATCGTGTTCGAGACGGTGTCGCCCGCGAGAACGGTCAGCTGATCGCCGACCTGCACCGCGCCACGTTCGATACGACCGATCACCCGATCTCCTTCGATGCGATCGATCGGCATCGAGAACGGCGCATCGACGATCGGTGTCGGGCGTTGCACCGCTGCTTCGAGCGAGCCGATCAGCGCCGCGACGTCGGGGTCGGGATCCGCTGCCGCAGCCGCGGTCGCTGCGGACGAACGGCGCAGGACCGTTGACGGTTCCGGGTAGTCGCAGCGAACGAGAAGCTCCCGGGCGTCCGATTCGACCAGGTCGAGCAGGAGCTCGTCGACTCCATCACACCCGGTCAGGACGGGCAGCACGGTCCGGATCCCGACCGTGCGTGCCAGTGCGAGGTGTTCCTTCGTCTGCGGCATCGGTCCGTCGGAAGCGGCGACGACCAGGATCGCCGCGTCGATGCGGCCGGTATTGGCGATCAGGTGTCGAATGCACGCCGCGTTGCTCTCGGGTGCGTCGATCGTGAGGCGGTGTCTCGGTGTGGCGACCACGTAGCGGCGGCACCCGAGATCCGGATCAACGATGCGTTCGGCGGCGCCGAGCGCTCGAGCCAGCGCCGCTGCGGTAGCGGCCTTGCCGTGTCCGACGTGGCCGAGCACGACGACCCGAGCCGTCTCGATCCGCGCGATCGCCGCGCCCGCGGCGCGTCGGAACTCGTCGTCCCCGGAGGCGTCTCGCGCGATGGTGTAGAGCGTCGGCAGCGCCTCGCGGGCAGCAAGCTCGCCGAGGCGTTCGATGGCCCGCAGGAGACTCCGTTCGGGGTCCATGGAGTTGCCGGCGCGGATCCGGGCGATGTGCCGGTCGACCTCGTTCTTCGTCGTCGCCAACTGCGCAAGCGCCGAGGCCCGTCTGGTGGCCTTCGCCGATGGCTTGGTCGACCCCGTGCCGACGACCCGGAACCTGTCGAACAGACCGGTGGCTATGGCCCAGCTGTCAACCAGGATCAGGCGCGCGCGATGCTTCTCGTAGGTCGCCACCGGGAGCGCGCAAGCGAGTGCCAACAGACTCAGGGTCAGGACCGGGGCGCCGCGGCGCAAAGCGAGCGCTGCGCCGAACCGCAGCAGCTTGGCGATCCTGGCGACGGCGACGGCCAGCCCGGTCCAGAACGCGCTCAGTCCGATCACGGCGGCCCATTCGACAGCCTCGAGCAGTCGCGCGCTTTCCTCGGCGTGTGCGGCTTCGAGTTCGCGCTGGATCTGTTCGTGGGGGCGGCCGAGCGCGGAGAGACCTGCGCCCACCACGTTTGTGAACGCCGTGGCTTGTTGCTCACATAGATCCGCCGCCTGCTGGAACTCCTCGTCGTCGAACTGCGCCTCGAGATCGTCGACCACGTCCGTTGGGATGATGTGAGACGCAACGGGGTGCGACTCGGCGGTGAGGACCAGGCTCGTCACCAGTAGCCCGACGGGCAACAAGGTGGCGAGCGTCTCGCGCCAGGGCACCGGTCTCGTCGTTCGCCGGATCAGCTCTTCGGGTTCGCCGCCGGCCACCGCGAGGATCCGTCCGAGGTTGCTGCGGCGCGGCACCAGCAGGGCGTAGACGGTGAAGCCGGCAATGAGGGCCCCGAGGACCGTGCCACCGACCGCGGTTGCAATCGTCGTTCGCGCCGAATCCCAGACGCCCTGCAGGTCGAGGAAGTAGGCGACCACGATTCCCACGATCAGGATCCAGCCCAGCGCCGCGGCGACGGTCAGAAGCGCTCGCACGCGGCGCAGCTCCTCGTCGAGTCGCTGCTGCAGTTCGGCCGGATCCTCGCTCACGAGCCGCGTCAGCTTGTCCCGCAGGGGTGAGGTCATCGGACTCAGTTGGCTTTGGCCGCGGCGAGCGCAAGCACCGCTGCGAGCACCCAAGGTAGCGGGCCGACCATGGCGATCGCGTTCGAGAAGTGTGCTTGCGCGCCGCGAAACAGCGCCTCCGCAGCACCGCGATCAACGCCGGCGCGCGGCGCGCGAGCGCTTCGGTCTCGTAGCCGGGCGAGACGGTGTCGGAGCTCGGCCTCGCCGTCGCGACCGAATGTCAGCAGCCGTCGGGCGATCTCCGGCTCGGGCAGGCCCCAGTTCCGCAGGGTCGCTCGCGATCGCTCGAGCAATGCCGGTGGGGTCACGCAAACCAGCCGATCCGGACTGCTCCTGCGACAACGGTCGAGCTCCCACTCGATCGACGCGCTCGGCTGGCTGACATCCATGACGACCATGTCCGTCTCACGCAGCATCATGTCGACGCACGTGCGCCACATCTCGTCGCGGCATCGGATCGGGAACACCTTGGAGAAGGACACGGACCAGTTGATGTTCCGGGCCCAACGCACCCGCATCGCTACCCGGACGCGGCGCAGTGATCGCGCGCTCCCGATCGTTCGCATGCGAAAGTGGAAGAACGCCAGCTGCGCGAGGAACACCGGGAACCTGACGAGCCACGATGGCCTGATGTCCGCGTCCGCGAGCGTGTAGACATGTCCGGTTCTCGCGACGGAACGACGGAGGAACGCCCGCAGCTCGCGGCTGCGGTCCTCGCGCCCGAACCGCCGCAGGACCAGGACTCTCGTCGGCGCCCGCCACGCCAGGGCGAGAGGCAGCGCCAGGAACGCACTCACGGCGCCAGGAAAGAACGTGTAGATCAACCACGCCACGAACCCGGCGAAGATGCCGTAGGGCGCGACCAGCACGCCCGCGGCGAAGAACTCGGCCGCGACCGTCGCAATCGAGGCCGACATCGCGATTCCGCACAGCAGAGTCGCCGCCGTCACCCACGGCAGCGCCGATCCGAGCGCGGTTCGGCAGCGTTGGCCGATGCTCACCCTGGGGGTCTCCTCTTCGTGCTCATGGCGGCGGCGGCGATTCCCGCATGGGATCTCGTGTTCTTGCTGGCCCCGTAGCGGCACATCTGCGCGAATCGGTGCGGTCGAGCCGGTCGATGTGGTGCGAGAGCAGGGACTCGAACCCTGAAGGGCTACTGCCCGCGGGCACCTAAAGCCCGTGCGTCTGCCAATTCCGCCACTCTCGCGTGGAACCGCGCGGCGAGACACTAGCCCGCCGCGTCGCACGGACCAAGCCCGGATTGAGACCCCGTCGTTGTCTCGTTTTCAGGCGGTCGGAAGAGAGGTCGATGCCCGGCTTCGGCGCGCGCCGGAGATCCA
Source organism: Planctomycetota bacterium (assembly GCA_020425925.1). Taxonomy (GTDB): domain Bacteria; phylum Planctomycetota; class UBA1135; order UBA1135; family UBA2386; genus JAGQRA01. Next base: position 2,318 of record JAGQRB010000276.1, on the reverse strand, counting down.
CCCGGCGCCGCCAACTCCGACTCTCGAGGACAACGATGACCGACAGCCGTGCTCCTTCTCATCCGTTCTGGCTCGCGCCGCTCGCGCTCGGGCTCTTGACCGCGTGCGGTTCGGGCGGTGGCGGCACCGGCGACGGCGGCGGTGATCCTGGCAATGGTGGTGGCCCGGGCGGTGGCGGCAGCCAGGGTAATCCGCTCGACATCGCGCTCGAGTTCGAGGTGCACAACGATCGCGCCGCGGAGCGCACCGAGACGCTCCGCGCCTCGATCCCGTTCCCGAAGGGTGGCTATACCTCGACGGCGAACCTGATCGTCAGCGGCTTCCAGACCGCCTGGGTGCCGATGCAGACCTGGCCGGACGGCACGATCAAGATGGCGCAGGCGCAGTTCACCGACACGCTCGCCGCGCAGGAGGAGAAGCACTACACGATCGCGCGCGACGAGACCGCGCTCAGCGGTCCGTTCACGCGCAACGCCTGGGTGGTGCAGGCCGGCGCCGGGCTGCAGTTCGGTGCCTACGTCGCCGACACGTTCAACGTGCCGTATCGCGCTCTCGCCGCCGGTGCCGGCACCGTCGTGCAGGAGACCCCGCTGGTGCAGGTCAAGCGCTGGCATACGTTCCACTCGCCGATGGCCGCCCCGGGCATCGGGCGCGACTACCTGACCTCGACGTTCTACGTCACCGAGTTCCGTGACATGCCGTTCGTGGTGGTCGACTGGGTGTTCGGCAACGACTACCTCGGCGCCGACAACGTGCCGGCATCGAACACCAATCCGAACCTGCGGCCGCTCGGTGCCGTCGACGTCAACCGCGTGCGCTTCCTCTGCAAGGGCATGACCAGCGCACAGGCCTACCGCGCCGGCGCCGAGGGCATCGGCGAGGGGTTCGCGTTCGACGGCTTCACCGCGTTCCAGGTGATGGACAACGACTTCATCGACGACGCGCAGACGCGGCGCTACCGCTTCCTGCTGCAGTTCGAGCCGGGCAATGCGAACGCGATCGACATCGCGCGCTGGCGCGCGGTGGCAGACTCGATGATCCAGAAGCCGCTGTTCCCGCTCGCGACGAAGCGCACCTGGCAGGAGACCGAGGCCGCCGGCCTGCTCGGCGGTCCGATCACGGGACCGGACGACTCCGGCCTGCGCGCCCGCGGCGACTACCAGGCCTGGACCGGCTCGGGCCGCTTCGGCACCTGGGGTGACCACGGCGACATCAAGATCACCGCCACGACCGGCACGCCGCGCAACCACCCGCTGAGCCCCGAGCTCGCGCACGCGATCCAGGGCAACTACCCGCGTATGCTGCAGCAGCTCGAGGCGATGGCGTGGGCGCAGGCGATGCGGCCGTACCACCTCTGGAACCTGCACGTCGGCGCCGAGGACGGCCTGCTGCTGTGGGACGGCGTGCCGATGTATCCGGGCTCGCGCGATCTGTCGCAGGAGTCGCTCGGCCGGCGCGCGCTGGTCAACGGCGACCCGTACCCGCAGTACCGCACCAAGAACGTCGGGCAGCCGCGCGCTCATGGCTGGGACCACTTCGACCACGAGCACTGGTCGATGGACCTGTTGTTCGACTATTGGTGCATCAGCGCCGATCCGTGGGCCAAGGAAGAGATCCGTCAGCTCGGCGAGAGCCTCAAGGCGCTGATGCGGCTGCGCAACTTCGCGACCGCGCACATGCAGGCGGCGCGCGCCGAAGGCTGGTGCATGCAAGGCTTCGCGCAGGTCTACCAGACGACCCAGGAACCGGCGATCAAGTACTACGCCATGCGGCGGGTGAACGAGATCATCGATGTCGAACGGCAGAAGAACCATGCCTGCCGCGCGCTCGCGTTCCAGTCGAACTACGCCGGCACCTACTTCCCGCTCGATCACCAGTTCTTCATGCCGTGGCAGCACGGCGCGGTGCTCTACGGCTTCCTCGGCGCCTACAAGAGCTTCGACGAACCGATCCTGCTCACGATCGCCGAAGACGTCGTGACGATGCTGAACTACTCGTGGGTGACGAACTACAACGACCCGCACTTCGGCCACGTCGCGCAGGGGCTGCGCTACTACGTGCCGATCTCGCACAACGGCACGCCGATCCCGGCGAACTACTGGGACAACACGCCCGGCATCGGCATCCGGTGGGGCGATTCGCCGCTCGGTGGTGCCCACACGTTCCTGACCGGCAGCCTGTTCCACCTCGCCGCGCTGACCAACTCGAACGCGGTCCGCACCAGTGCGCTGAACTACGGTGGCCACCTGCTCGGCACGCTGACCTCGGACGGTCGCTGGAACAAGTGGGACTACTGCCTGCCGCCGGGCTACGACGAG